>DATGDX010000061.1:0-3896 GCA_035310665.1 Mycobacteriales bacterium
CCCGGCGAGCACGGGCGGGACCTGGTCGAAAACGAACATCAAAACGGGAAGCGGCATCTCCCGGTCGACGAACTCGATTCGCTCCTCGACCGTGCGCAGCTCATCGGCCCGGCGCCGCAGATCGCTCAGGGCGTCCGCGCCGCGGCGCAGTGCGCGGCGCCGCGCCCGCTCCGGGACCACCAGGGCGGACGGCACCCTCGCGACGTACTGCGCCGCGAACGATAAGCCGTGCACCAGCAGCTCGACGCTGACGCGGGCGTCCGACAGCCGGTCACCGTTGCGCTCCAGCCACTCGCGCAGCACCGCGCTCTCGATCGGATCGCGCAGCGCCGACCTTCGCACGAGAAGGGTGCGCACTCGGGGCGCCCGCAGAATCGGCGTCACGTCGACGAACAGCCGCCCCCGCGCGATCGGGGCCCACCCCGGCCGCCCGGTCGACGCGGTGGCCGGGCGCCGGTGCCAACGACGCAGCGGGTCGGTCGCGTCGGCGTAGGCCGCCAGGAGCGCGCGGAAGAACGCGGTGCCGCTGGGGGTCAACGGCGCCGCGATCCCCTGGCCGACGAGGAGCACCGGGACGTAGACCCGCAGGCCCGCCTCGGGCGCAGGCGCCGGGCTGGGCACCGGAAACAGTGACGTGATCGGACGGGATTGGAGCAGCCAGCACCGCCCGTTCGACGTTGCCCACTCGACGTCCTGCGGACTTCGGAACAGCGCGGCGGCGCGCACTCCCAGGTCGACCAGGACCATCAGGCGGGCCCGGTCGAGGAGCGGCTCGCCGCCGACCGGCACCTCGAGCACCGTCCTGGTCGAGGAGTCGACGCGCCAGCGCCACGGGACCACCCGACCGCCGACGAGCGGCTCGCCAAGGCCAGCCGTCGCCTCCACCACGACGTGGTGACGGATCCCGGTGACCGGATCCGCGGTGAACAACACGCCGGCCACCTGGGCCGGAACCATCCGCTGGACGACCACGGCCACGGCCACTCGCTGGTGCGGGATTCTGTTGCGGGCGCGGTAGGCGATCGCCCGCGCGGTCCACGGCGACGACCAGCAGCGGCGAACGGCGTCGACGACGGCATCGAAGCCTTCGACGTCGAGGACTGTCTCCTGCTGCCCCGCGAAGCTCGCCTCCGGCAGGTCCTCCGCCGTCGCCGACGACCGCACCGCGACGCGGCCCCCGCCGAGCGCGTCGTACGCCGTCGTGATCGACGCTCGCGCGTCCTCGGGCACCGGCGCGGTCTCGACCACCGGACGCAGGCGCTCCGACGCAGCGGCGAGCGCTTCCGGGTCCGTGACGTCGAGGCCCGGGAGCACGGTCTCGATCAGCAAGGCGAGACCGGCCTCGGCGGCCACCCCTCGATACGTCGCGGTCGGGACCACGAACCCCGGTGGGACCGGCAACCCGACCGCCGCCATCGCCGCGAGGTTGGCGCCCTTGCCGCCGCTGACCCCCGCGTCGCGCGCGGCCACGTCCTGGAGCCACAGAACCTCGTGTCCGTCACGTCCCGCCACGTCGCTCCTCGTTTCACGGTCGCGGCCCCGAGCCGCTCTCGTGGAAACGGGCGCGCTGGGCCTTGATCAGAACGTCGAGCGTACGACGCAGCAAACCGATCGCGACGTCGTAGTCACCCCGGCAGCTGGCGAGCAGCGCGCTCGCCAGCGCATCCGCCGTGGGCGGCCGCGCCTCGCCGGTGGGTCCGCCAACGCTCATGGTTACTCCCAACTGGTCGAAGCGGATCGACGGCCGCGACTACGGTCCGGCGCGGTTGGAGGACGCGGCGGCTCTCGTGCAGTTCGATGTCCGGGAAGCAGGGCAGCGGTGCGGATGAGCGGTTGACGGTGCACCCGGGACGCCTCGCGCCCCACGTCGGCGACGAACGCATCGCGGACGTGCTCCTCGGTGATGTCGCAGGAGCTCGCTCCACCCGACTCTCGGACATCCAGCGTCGGTTTCTCCTCGTCCCCGTCTCCTCGTCCCCGTCTCCATCTCCCGGACATATCGTTTCATCCCCGCGTGCCACGTCCCCCCGTCGCCGTCCTGATCCTGCCGACCTGGCTCAGGACACCTCCCGTGGCTGGCCGGCTCGCCGCAGCGCCCGCGGCCGTGCCGTTGTCGTCCTGGCCGGTCGGCCGAGCCGTCCCCCGCCACCCGGAGGACGCGGACGGGTGGGACGCGGACGCCACGGACAGCGAAAACGGTCTCGGTCGTCGTGACGCTCCTCCCACCGGCGGGCGTGTTACGGTGGGCCCATCGAGCGCGGCTGGAAGCAGACGGCCGCGGTTGGTTGAGCGGCTGCCCAGACCGTTGCCGCCTACCCCACCTGTTGTTCTCTCGATCCCGGGTTTGCCTTGGCTCCTATGGCTCGGACGTCCGCAAGACGGTTCGTTTCCACAGGGACGGTGTTGAGCACCGCGGAGCATGGGGACGTAATCGGAGCGCGACCCGCATGGACCCTGAAATTGTTTGTCCGGGCTGTACCAGGCGGGACAACGGATGTTCGTCGTTGCTCCGCCAGAATCCGCCACCACGCCCGAACGCCGCCGCACGAGTAACGGTGGCAAGACCATTCCCTGCCATCCACCTGCGGCGCCGCGCGCGGACGTGCGCGCCGCGTTCAGCGAGTTCATGCACGCCGGAGGGGACCACTGGGACCGCGAGGCGGCGATCGCGCTGACCTCACAGGCGCTGTCCAGCGCGCTGGCCCATGGGGACCGGCCGGTGCGCCTGGCCGCCCACCGCGACGGGACGGCGGCTTGGGTGAGCATCTCGACGCCCACGTCTACCCTGCCGAAGACGGAGTGGACGGCCGGGTGTCCGCTGGTCGAGGATGTGTTGCCCCGCCTTCGGCAGCGAACCCGGCGCTGCGGCGCGGAGGCTCGAATCACCTCCGACGGTTCGCAAGTCATGATCTGGCTCACGCTGCCCCACAAGACCGATGCAGCATCCTCCGGCGACCGTCGCGGGGATCGGGGAATGGACCGGGGGCGGACGCCGGCCGCCGCCGGGCCCGGGCGAGGAGACCCGGCGTAAGCCGTCGCCAGCGGATGTCCGCCGCGGATACCGCGCGGTTGCGCATGGACCGGCCGACCAACCTGATGGTGATCAACGCGGTGGTGTGGTTCGACGCGCCGCTGGACTGGGACGTCCTGACGAAGCGCGTCGCATCCCGGTGGGTCGACCGGTACCCGCGGTTGCGGAAGCGGGTCGCCGAGGGACGGTTGCCGCTGCTCCCGCCGCAGTGGGAGAACGACCCGCACTTCGCGCTGGAAAACCACCTCCACCACCTTGCGCTGCCGGCACCAGGTGACCAGGACGCGCTGCAAGACTTCGTCAGCGACCGGATGAGCGTGCCGATCGACCGGACCAAGCCGTTGTGGCACGTGTACTTCGTCGACGGGTACGAGGCGGGCTGCGCCATTGTGGTCCGCATGCACCACAGCGTCGCCGACGGTGTCGCCATGGCCCAGCTGCTTCCAGTCGTTGACCGATGACGACGCGCCCGAGCCTGCCGTCGGCATTGACAACGGTCGTCAGCCGAGGCGCGGCTGGCCGAGCCCGTTCACCCCGTTCACCAAACCGACCGGGGCCGCGGTCACGACGGCATGGCGCCTCACCCGCGCCTCGGTGACCTCGGGCCGCGGCCTCCTGGCGCACCCCTCGCGAGTCGGCGACGTCGCGACCACCGGCTGGGACGCGGTGGCTGCCGTGGCCACGCTGGTGTTGACCCCAGCCGACGCCCGCACCTCGGTCACCGGCGAGACCGCCGCGACGAAGCGGGCGGTGTGGTCCCCTCCGATTCCGCTCGACGAGGTCAAGGCCGTCGGGCGGGCCACCGGCGCAACGGTCAACGACGTGCTGCTAACCGTCATCACCGGGGCGCTGGGCCGCTACCTCG
>DATGDX010000062.1:0-1625 GCA_035310665.1 Mycobacteriales bacterium
AGCGGACTCGCGATCTAACTATGAGCAGCCGAGGAGACATCCCCAAGCCACGCTCGACCTTTAGACCAGCGGACCCGCTCCAGCCGAACAGCCCGTCCTGCGGTATCCAACCCGCGCATATCAGTCTGACCGCGCGTCGCCCTGACACGCTCGCCGCTGGGACCGGCCGGCCCCCACACGCCTCGTCCCTGATCCCCGCCGCCGCCAGCCTGCCACGGTGCTCGCCCCGGTCAAGGGAAAAACCGCCCTTGACGGGGGCTGCGCTCCACGGCATTCAACGGCCCACCGGGAACCAGGAAAAAGAATGATCAGGACGCCGCCAGGCAGCTGGTAGCAGCGTTGATCTCGCGCCGCCCTGACAGCAGGTGCCTCCATATCAGTTAGGCCGATGTGCCGGGCTCCCGGTCGCGCAGCATCCCGCCGATCCCCTCGAGCGCCTTGGTGACCTCGCTGGGCACGATCCAGACCTTGTTCGCGTCGCCCTTGGCGATCTGCGGCAGCACCTGGAGGTACTGGTAGGCGAGCAGCTCCGGGTCGGGCTTGCCGGCGTGGATCGCGCCGAACACCGTCTCGATCGCCTTGGCCTGGCCTTCCGACCGCAGCACCGCGGCCCTGGCCTCGCCCTCGGCTCGCAGGATCGCGGCCTGCCGCTCGCCCTCGGCGGTGAGGATCTGCGACTGCCGGCTGCCCTCCGCGGACAGGATCGCGGCCCGCTTGTCGCGATCCGCCCGCATCTGCTTCTCCATCGAGTCCTTGATCGACGGCGGCGGGTCGATCGCCTTGAGCTCCACCCGGTTGACCCGGATCCCCCACTTGCCGGTCGCCTCGTCGAGCACGCCCCGCAACGCCCCGTTGATCTCCTCGCGGGAGGTGAGGGTGCGCTCCAGATCCATGCCGCCGATGACGTTCCGCAGGGTCGTCACGGTCAGCTGCTCGATCGCCTGGATGAAGTTCGCGATCTCGTACGTCGCCGCCTTCGGGTCGGTGACCTGGAAGTAGAGGACCGTGTCGATCCCCACGACGAGGTTGTCGCTGGTGATCACCGGCTGGGGCGGGAAGCTGACCACCTGCTCGCGCAGGTCGAGCAGGGGGCGGACCCGGTCGATGAACGGCACGACGACGTTCAGCCCGGCGTTGAGCGTGCGGTTGTAGCGCCCGAGACGCTCGACGATGCCGGCCCGCGCCTGCGGGACGATCCGGATCGTGCGGGCGACGACGAGCAGGACGAGCAGCGCCACGACTGCGAGCACTATGAGGGCGGGTTCGACCACGGGTCAGCTCTCCTGTCCGTAGACGAGGGCGGTCGCGCCCTCGATCTCCATGACGTCCACGTGGGCGCCCGGCTCCAGCACCTGCGTCGGGTCGTACGAGCGCGCGGTCCACAGCTCGCCCGCCAGCTTCACCCGACCGCCGTGCGCGTCGACGCGCTCGACGACGACGGCCGGGCTGCCGACCAGGGCGGCCACACCGGTGCGAATCGCCGGCGGCTGGGAGATGAGGTGGTGCCGGGCGACCGGGCGGACGAACACGAGCAGCCCGGCGCTCGCGAGTGCGAACGTCGCAACCTGCCAGGCGACGTCTCCCCCGGCGATCGCGACGACGGCGGCGAGCACGGCCGCACCGGC
>DATGDX010000063.1:0-10836 GCA_035310665.1 Mycobacteriales bacterium
TAGCGCGCGTCGTACGACACGACACTTCCGGGTCGACCGGGCGCCTCGTAGGTGCTCATCGCCTGGTGCCTCCTCCTTCAGCCGGAAGGCGACGGACCAGGTGAACGCTACGAGCGGCCCGCCCGGGGCGGTAGGCACCAAAGCGGCAATCCGACCGTAACCACCGACGGCCGGAGAAGGAGTCGACGTGCGGGAATGAGGCGAACCCCTCCGGGTACGTGCGGGCGGACGGCCCGACACAGGGAGGGTTTTATGCACAGTCTCTGGCGCACGTTCACGCGATCGGTCACCGCCGTGGCGGCCATGCTCGCGCTCCTGGTCGGCGCAGCGTCGGCGGCCAGCGCAGGACAGACGGTGGCGAGTCGACCAACCGCCCCGTACGACGTGCGGTTCATGACCAACATGATCGATCACCACGCCATGGCCGTGCAGATGGCGCAGGTGTGCCAGCGCAGGGCCGTGCACGGGCAGCTCCGCGGGCTGTGCGTCACCATCTCGGCCAGCCAGCAGCGCGAGATCCGGCAGATGCGGACGTGGCTACGCGCCTGGTACCGGACCGATCATGCCCCGATGATGATGCCCGGCATGGGGCAGCAGATGAGGCGCCTGGGGCAGTTCTCCGGCCGGATGTTCGAGATTCACTTCATGAACATGATGATCCCGCACCACCAGGAGGCGGTGCGCGATGCGCGGACGTGCGTGAACCGGGCCGACCACCGCGAGCTCCGGCAACTGTGCCGGAACATCATTCGCACGCAGACCGCTGAGATCCGGCAGATGCGCGGCTGGCTGTGCGCCTGGTACGCCCAGTGCGGACAGGAGAACCGGCAGCACCGGCGCGGCCCCGGCGGCCCGGGCGGCCCCGGCGCCTGATTCGACACCTGAAGACCCCGCGCACCGGGCTGCCCCGGACCACCCCCCGTCCGGGGCAGCCTCCGGTGCGCGGACTCCAGCGTGACCGCTCTACATGGCGGAGGCGGACGGGAATCGAACCCGCCAGACCCGGGACCCGGGTCTCAACGGTTTTGAAGACCGCGGCGCCCACCAGGACACGTACGCCTCCGGGACGAGCCTATCGCTAGCCGGTGACGGCGGTCTCACGCGACGATGCGCAGCGGCTCCTCGAGGATCGCCTTGAGCTGCTGCAGGAACTGGGCACCGGTCGCCCCGTCCAGGGCCCGGTGGTCGATGGACAGCGTGAGGTTCATCGTCGGCCGGATGACCAGCTCGTCGTTGCGCGCGACGGGAGTGGGCGTGGTCGCGCCGACCGTGACTATCGCCGCCTCCGGCGGGTTGATGACCGCGGTGAAGTGGCTGATGCCGTACATCCCGAGATTGCTGACGGTGAACGTCCCGCCGGTGAACTCGTCCGGGGTGAGCTTGCCGGACCGCGCCTTGTCGATGAGGGCCTTGGCCTCCTCCGCGATCCGGCTCACGCTCTTGCGGTCGGCGTCCCGGATCACCGGCACGATCAGCCCGGCTTCGAGCGCGACCGCGACGCCGACGTTCACCCGGTTGTGTCGCAGGATCTTGTCTCCGGCCCACGAGACGTTGATCTGAGGACTCGCCCGCAGCGCGGTCGCGCACGCCTTGACGATCAGATCGTTCAGGCTCAGCTTGGGCCCGCCGGCGGGGACGAGCCGGGCGTTCAGGTCCGCCCGGAACGCGACGAGCGCCTCCGCGTCGATGCTGGTGGTCAGGTAGAAGTGCGGCGCCTGCTGCATGCTCTCCACGAGCCGCCGCGCGGTGATCCGCCGCACGTTCGTGAGTGGGATTTCCTGTACGTCGTCGGCGACGGCCGGCGCGACCGGCGGGGCGGCGACGGACGGCGCGGCGACCGGTGGCGCCGCGACAGTCGGCGCGGGGGCAGCCTCGGGCTCCTCGAACGTCTCGACGTCCTCGCGGATGACCCGGCCCCCCGGGCCGCTGCCCTTGACCAGACGAAGGTCGATGCCGCGGTCGCGGGCGAGGGCGCGCGCGACCGGGGTGGCGCGCACCCGTTCGTCGTGCGACGGCTGCGGTGAGACCGCGGCGGCCGGTTCCGGGACCGGGGTGGCGATTCGGCCCGGCGGCTCCTGGGCCTCGGCGGCCCGCACCGTCGCCGGCGCGGGAGCCGGTGCCGCCGGCTGCGCCGGACCGGCCTGCTTCGCCGCACCCGAAACCCCCTCCCCCGAGCCGATCACAGCGATGGGTGTCCCGATCGGCACGGTCTCGCCCGGTTGCACGAGGACCCGCTCGAGGACGCCGGCGTCGTACGCCTCGAGTTCCATCGTGGCCTTGTCGGTCTCGATGTCGGCGAGGACGTCGCCCTTCTCCACGCGGTCGCCGACGTTTTTCAGCCACGTGCTCAGCGTGCCTTCCTCCATCGTGTCGCTGAGGCGAGGCATGAAAATCTCCGGCATCGAGGACGTCTCCTAGCGACGGAAGTTGACGGCGTCGAGCGTTTCGTGGATGACGTTGAGGAGTGGGGTGGCGCCGGGCAGGGCCGCTCGTTCGAGCGATTTCGCGTAGGGCAGGGGCACTTCGGCCTGGGCGACGCGGCGGACCGGGGCGTCGAGGTAGTCGAAGGCCCCTTCGGCGATCGTCGCCGCCAGCTCCGCACCCACGCCGTAACTGAGCCAGTCCTCCTCGATGATGACGGCACGACCGGTCTTGCGAACGGAGTTCACGACGGTCGTGCGGTCGAGCGGGCGGAGGCTGCGCAGGTCGACGACCTCGGCGCAGATGCCCTCCTCCTGCTCCAATCGCAGCGCCACGTCCCGGGCGACCACCGCCATGCGCGAGTAGCCGACGAGAGTGATGTCGGTGCCCTCCTTGGTGATCGTCGCACGCCCGATCTCGACCGTGTGATCGCCCGGCGGCACCTCGCCCTTCGTGTTGTAGAGCGCGAGGTTCTCGATGAAGATCACCGGGTCGTTGTCGCGGATGGACGTCGTGAGCAGGCCCTTGGCGTCCGCCGGCGTGCTCGGGGTCACGACCTTCAGCCCGGGGATGTGTGCGTACCAGACCTCCAGGTTTTGGGAGTGCGTCGCCGCGAGCTGCTGACCGCCGCCCCCCGGCGTGCGCAGCACCATGGGGACCGGCGTCTGCCCACCGAACATGCCGTAGATCTTCGCGCCGTGGTTGAGGATCTGGTCCATCGCGAGAATGCTGAAGTTGATCGTCATGATCTCGACGACCGGACGCAGGCCGAGCATCGCCGCCCCGAAGGCCATGCCGACGAAGCCCTCCTCGGCGATGGGGGTGTCCCGCACCCTGCGCGGGCCGAACTCGTTGAGCAACCCCGCGGTTATCTTGTAGGAGCCCTCGAAGACGCCGATTTCCTCGCCCATGAGAAAGACGTCCTCGTCGCGCAACAGCTCGGCTCGCAGCGTGTCGTGCAACGCCTGCCGGTAGGTCATGGTGGGTGCCACTGCAGGTGTCCTTCGGCGCGGAGGTGCGAGCTACCCGGACACGACCGGGTCGCCGGGCATCTGGCGGTGCTCATTCGCGACGGGGGTCGCGTAGGTGTAGGCGAACAGGGTGGACGGGTCGGGTTCGGGGCTCGAGTCGGCGAACGCCACGGCTGCCGTCACCTCTTGCTGAACCTCGGCGTCGAGCTTGGCCGCCGTCGTTTCGTCGAGCAGCCCCGCGTCGCTGAGCTTGCGGGCGAACAAGCCGATCGGGTCGTGGAGGCGGGCCCGCTCGACGTCCTCCTGCGAGCGGTACTTCGCCGGGTCGACCACCGAGTGGCCGCGGAGGCGGTAGCTGACCGCCTCCAGCAACGACGGTCGCTGCTCGGCCCGCGCGCGTTCGACGTGCCGACGAGTCGCGTCGCGGACGGCTAGGACGTCGAGCCCGTCGACCCGCTCCCCGACCATGCGATAGGCGGCGGCACGCTTGTAGAGCTCCGGCTCGGCCGACGCCCACTCCACCTTGGTCCCCATGCCGAGCAGGTTGTTGACGACGACGTAGACGACGGGCAGGTCCCAGATCGACGCCATGTTCAGGCATTCGTGGAACGAGCCGATGTTCGTGGTGCCGTCGCCCATCTGGCACATCACGACTTCGTCCCCGCCTCGGTAGGAGATCGCGAGCGCGGCACCGGTGGCCAGCGGGATCTGCCCGCCGATGATGGCATAGCCGCCGAGCAGCCGGGTCTTGACGTCGAACAGGTGCATCGACCCGCCACGACCCTTCGAGACACCGGTCTCCCGTCCGAATAGCTCGGCCATCACCGCACCGGGCGACTGGCCTCGCGCGAGGGCGTAGCCGTGCTCGCGGTAATTCGTGAACAGGTAGTCCCGCGGCTGCAGGCCGGCCATCAGGCCGGTGACCGTGGCCTCCTCCCCCAGGTTGAGGTGGCAGTAGCCGCCGATCTTCGCGCGCTGGTACATCTCGCTGGAGCGTTCCTCGAACCGCCGGATGAGCAGCATCTCGCGGTAGTAGCCGAGCAGCGTCTCGGGCGCCTCGTCGAGGCCCACGTCCGGCGGTGCGGTTTCGACTGCCATCTGAGCTCCCTCCCCGGCCTCCTCGCCGGCACCGCGGATCTAGTCGCCCGGCGACTGCTCCTGCTGGACGAACTGCCCAGCCTTCCCGCACCGCGGGCAGACCTCCGGTGCCTTGTCGGCACGGAGCGCCTCTCCGCACACCTCGCAGACCCACTCGAGGGCCAACAGTCCGACGATGTCGCTGCGGCTCACGATCCCCACCAGCCGATGCCCTGCGATCACAGGGACGCGCCCGATCCGGCGCTCGAGCAGCAGGACCCGCACCTCCTCGACGTCGGTGTCCTCGCTCACGCAGATCACCTGCGGGGTCATGACGTCGCGCGCGGTCTCCCCTGTCTTGGCCAGCAGGTCGTACTCGCTGACCACCCCGACCACCCCGCCGTGGTCCATGACCGGGACCGCGGTCACCGTGTGCGTGACCATCAGTTCGGCCACCTCGGGCAGTGGCGTGTCCGTGTGCGCGGTGATCACCGGCGTCGTCATGATCTCTTTGACCTTCATCCCGTTCCTCCCTGGCGTCGCGTCGACGGTCTTCAGGCCCCCCGGCGGGGAGGCGGGGCGACGTGCAGCGGCAGGCCAAGCGCGACCATGCTCGCCTCCATCGACCCCTCACCGAGGGTCGGGTGCGCGTGGATCGCATCGGCGATGTCGGACAGCGTCGCCTCGAGGTTCAGCGCGAGCACCCCCTCCGGGATGAGATCGCTCGCACTCGGCCCGATCACGTGGACGCCGAGGATCTCGCCGTACCGCCGATCCGCGACGATCTTGACCAGGCCCTCCGTGACGCCGAACGTCTGCGCCCGCCCCAGCGCGGCGAACGGGAACCGCCCGACCGCGGCGTCGTGGCCGGCGTCCCGCGCCTGCCGCTCGGTGAGTCCCACGCTGGCGATCTCGGGGTGGGTGAACGTCGCCGCGGGGACGGCCTTGTAGCTCATCCGCTCGTCGCCGTGGCCCGCCACCACGGCGGCTGCCACCAGCCCCTGATGCGAGGCCACGTGGGCCAGCAGCACGCGCCCCGTCACATCCCCGATCGCGTACACGTGCGGGACGTTCGTGCGCAGGCGATCGTCGACCGGGATGTATCCGCGCCCGTCGAGCGCCACCCCGGTCGTCTCGAGCCCCAGGCCGGCGGTGTTGGGTCGCCGGCCCACGCCGAGCAGTACGACGTCGGCGTCGGTCGTCTGCGGGTTCTGCCCGTCCGCGTCGCCGATGCTCACGCGCAGCGGGTAGTCGCCCTGGTCCGCCTGCTCGATCGCGGTGACCGTGCGGCCCGTGAGCACCTGGATGCCGCGCCTGGCGAACGAGCGGGCGAGCGTCTTGCCGATGTCCTCGTCCTCCAACGGGACGAGGGTCGGCATCAGCTCGACCAGGGTCACGTCGGAGCCGAACGCGTGGAACATCGTCGCCCACTCCGCACCGACCGCGCTGCCGCCGACTATGACGAGCCGGCGGGGCACGTCGGGCAGCAGGAAGGCCCCGTCGGAGGTGACGACTCCGGGGAGGTCCGCCCCGGGGATGGGCAACATCACGGGCGTGGAGCCCGTCGCAATGATCACATCCGCGGCCTCGACCGAGGCGGTCGGCTGCCCGTCGGCGGGGGGCGCGTTGTAGAGCGGCCCGCCGCTGCCCAGCGGCGCCGCCCCCACGTCGACGACGTCGAGAGTGGTGGGGCCGGTGAAGCGGGCGTGTCCCTTGATCCACGTCACGTTGTTGGCCTTGAGCAGGCCCGCGACCCCGTCGGTCAGGCCCTTCACGATCGCGTCCTTGCGCTTGAGCACGCTCGAGTAGTCGAGCCGCACGTTGTCGGCGAGGACGCCGTAGTCAGCGCTGTGCTGCAGCGTCTCGAACACCTCGGCCGAGCGCAGCATCGCCTTGGTCGGGATGCATCCCCAGTTCAGGCACACGCCGCCCGGGCGTTCCTTCTCGATGAGGGCGACCCGACCCCCAACTGCGCGGCCCGGATGGCGGCGACGTAGCCGCCCGGGCCACCCCCGACGATGGCGAGGTCGAACTGGTCACCCATTCCGTCGTCCCTGCCCTCTCCGGTCGAGGCCCTCCGGTCGAGCGCGCCGGGCCACGACAGAAGCCGATCGCCGACCGGGGCTACTCATTCCCCCGTCGGCTACGGTGAGTCCCCATCGGGGGCGACATTCGCGGCTCGCGCGGAGTCGAGGCGACTCGAGCGGACGCGGGCGGCGGCCGACGGTCAGGACCGGCGGCGCAGAGCGGTGACCGCGCCGACGCTCGCCGCCGCCAGCCCTCCCAGGCCGCCGAGCAGGGACCTGCGGTGCTGCGACGCCCACACCTGGACGCTGCGGTCGTGCGCACGCGTGTCGAACCCGCCGTGCGCGCCGTAGTCGTGCCCACCCGCGCCGTCGGCCGGCTCCCACAGGTTGCTCGGCGCGTTCGGGTCGCGCAACTCGTCGGTCTGCTGTGACTCGTAGCCGGTCAGTGCGAGGTAGCGGTCGAGCAGCCCGGGAGCGACGTTGTTGGCGACCAGCGTGGCGGCGGTGCTGCCACCGACCCAGTACTCACGACGGTGAGGGTGGTCGGCCGCGAACACGATGGCGTCGGCGATCAACTCCGGTTGGTAGATCGGCGGCACCGGTTGCGGATGGCGCGGCAGTCGAGACAACACCCAGTCGAACTGCGGCGTGTTCACCGCCGGCAGCTGCACCATCGTGACCCACACGTTGCTGCGGTCGTGCAACAACTCGCACCGCAGCGCCTCCGTGAAACCCTGGATCGCGTGCTTCGCGCCGCAGTACGCCGTCTGCAGCGGGATTCCGCGATACGCCAGGGCCGAGCCGACCTGCACGATCGTCCCCTGGTCACGCGGCAGCATCCGGTCGAGGGCCGCCTTGGTGCCGTACACGTACCCCAGGTAGGCGACCTCCGTGACCCGCTTGAACTCCTCGATGGAAATCTGGGTGAACGGGGCGAACACCGAGGAGAAGGCGACGTTCACCCAGACGTCGATCGGGCCGAGCTCCTGCTCGACGCGCTCGGCGGCCGCCTGCACCTGACCCGGATCGGCGACGTCCGTGGGAATGGCGAGAGCCCGCCCGCCCCGCTCCTCGACGTCCTTGGCGGCCGCGTCCAGCCCGATCTGGCCGCGGGCGACCAACGCGACGTGCGCCCCGCGCCCGCCGAACCGTTGGGCGACCGCGCGGCCCACCCCTCCGCTGGCACCCGTGACCACGACGACCTGGCGGTCTGCCATGTCTCCCCCTTATGGCGGGGCCTCGAGAAACTTTCCGACGGCAAGCATTGTCGGACGCGACCGGGCGCACCGTCCACGGAAGTGCCCTGCCTCGGAAGTCCGTCGGCAGCGGAACCGGACGAAACGGGGCAGCCGCACCCCGGCCCGCCCCCGTCACGCGAGGCTGACGTTCCCGTCGGGAGCGACCCTCCACCCCGGGTTGTACGCAACCTCCCACCGGATCCCGACCGGGTCGGCGAAGTAGCCGTGGACGCCGCCGAAGGCCGCTTGCTGGGCCGGCTTCAGGACGGTCGCGCCGGCGCGCTGCGCCCGGTCGAGGACGTCGCGGACCGTGCCCGGGCTGTCGACGTTGTGCGCCAGCACGAAGCCAGCACCGGGTGTGACCGCCGCCGGGTCGGCGCCCACGTCTGCCGCCAGGTTGTCCGCGCCCCAGAACGTACGAGCAGGCCGCGGTTGAGCTGGAAGAAGAGGACGTCACCGGGCACGTCGAGAGCGGGCGTCCACCCGAGCCCGTCGCAATAGAACCGCCGCACCGTGTCGAGGTCGGGAACGGCGAGGGTGAGGATGTCGAGTCGGGGCTCCACGACGCGATGCGCCCTCCTACCGACTCCTACCGACTGCTACCGAGGCGGAAATCCGACTAGGAACGCGCCCAGAGCGACGCCCCGTGCCAGTCGATGAGCACCACCGGCTCGTCGCCGACGACCCACGCATCATGCCCCGCGGGCAGCGAGGTGACGTCGCCGGGGCGGGCTTGGATCGACCGGCCGTCCTGCATGACGATGTCGAGCCGCCCGGTCACGTGGTACTGCTGGTGCGGTGTCATGCACAGGTGCGTGTCGGCAGCCGGCTTCATGTGCTCCGACCACTTCCAGCCAGGCTGCAGGGTGATCCGGCCGACCTGGACACCTGCGGCCAGGTTGAGCAACTCGAGCCGCCAGTTCTCCCCCTCGCGGACCTCGTGAGCCTTGTCGAACGACACGTGCTCGAGGGGCTGGTTCACGGCGTGCTCCTCTCCGGCGGCCCCCGTCGCTTTGCCTGCATATCGTGCGGATTGCGGAGCGTCAACAGGGCCGCGCGCTGATCGGGGGGCATCGCCGGCCGCGACGAGGAGCGCCCTTCAGTCGCAAGGTGTCACGACGGATGCGCGAATGGGTGACCGGACCACCTGCTCCACGGCGCGCTCGTCGCTGAGCCGCTCGGCCACGGTGGCCCGGGCGAGGTCAACCGGCACCGCCGCGGAGAACTTCAGCCCGGCCACCGCCCGGTCGTCCACGCCGGGGCGCACGGTGGGCAGCGTCGCCGCGTGCCGGTCGAGCGCGGCCCGGACGTCCGCCGGACCCACCCCGCCGGCTAGCCGGATCCGCAGCTCGCCTGCGGTGCTGTCGGGATCGGTGACCTCGGGCAGGCCGTCGAGCAGGGCCGAGTTGGCCGCGAAACCGGCGAAGGTCCACCACACGGGCGACCGTGTGCCGTCGCAGACCAGGTAGGTGTGCGGGGTCGCGTCGGCCACCACGAACTCGTGCGCCTGGCGCAGCTCCCCGAGCTTCGCGCGAGCGCGGCGGGACAGCGTCACGCCAGCCGGGTCCTCCCCCGCGAGCACGTCGTGGTGCGCCCGAGCCAGGCGGTCGCCGAAGACGCGTCCGCCGCTGTTCCACCGCGAGCGCCCCTTCCGTGAACTGGGCTCGACCAGGACACGCTTCTTGCGCCAGTCGACGTCGACGACATCCCACGCGCGGCCACCCAGCAGAACCACGAGGCCGTCGTGGTCGGACCGCGCGGCGAGCGACAACGGTGGCAGGTAGCCGAGCACCTGACGCCCGAACAGCACCTCGAGCATCGGGTCGCTGGTGAAGGCGGAGGTCAAGTCGCGGAAGTAGGCACCACCCCACTCCTTCTCCGCCCGCGGGCCGATCGCGAGCACCCCACCGTCGTCGACGACGAACTGCTCGTCGACGAGGTGCCGCAGCACCCGGTCCGCGCCGTCGATAGCGGCCAGGCCGCCGAGCCACCGCCACAGCTCGTGCCCCACGACGCGACGTTCCTGCAGCAGGAGTCCCAGAAGCTGCTGGGCGACGATGTGCCGCGGCAGGGGCGGCGGCACGACGTCTTCGACGTACCCCCTGCTCCACAACAGCGTGAGAGCAGCCGCCAGCCATAGCGACGACACGTCTGTCGCGAGGAAAAGCGTGTTGCGCGTGCCGCCGGCGCGCCGACCGGTGCGGCCGAGCCGCTGCAGGAACGAGGCAACCGTCAGCGGGGCGTCGAGCTGAATGACGCGGTCGAGGTCACCGACGTCGATACCGAGCTCGAGGGTCGACGTCGCGACGATGACGCAGTTGCTCTCGTCGGCGAACGCCCGCTCCGCCTGTCGCCGCACGTCGAGGGAGAGCGACGAGTGCGACACGAAGGTTCGTACGCCGTGCTCGCGCAGCGCATGCGCGAGCTCCTCGCACTGTGTCCGGGATTCGCAGAACACCAACCTCTTCTCGCCGGAGTGGAGCGAGGCGATGACGTACGCCGCGTTCGCGGTGCTGCGTACGTAGTCGATCCCGACCTCTACGGGCGGCTCGGACCCGGCGGGCACCGGTGGGTTGACGACCTGGCGGGGGGCCGGGGCTCCATCCGCGAGCCAGTCGAGCAGGGCGGCGGGGTTGCCGAGGGTCGCGGACAGCCCGATTCGCTGCACGGGTCGCCCGGCCAGCCGGGTCAACCGTGCAAGCACGCCGAGCAGGTGCCACCCACGGTCGGCACCGGCGAACGCGTGCACCTCGTCGACGACAACGCAGCGCAGGTCGGCGAACAGCCACCGGTGCTCCACGCGGGCGGACAGCAGCATCCCTTCCAACGACTCCGGTGTGGTGAGCAACACGTTGGGCGGCTCGCTGACCATCGAGCGCTTGCGGCCGTCCGGGACGTCCCCGTGCCACACCCCGGCGCGGCGGCCCAGCCAGCCGGCCATGCGAGCGAGCCGCGGTTCGAGGTCGTTGAGCAGCGCCTTGAGCGGGGCGACGTAGACGACCGAGAGCCCGCGCCAGCGGTGCGACGCCATGCGCGAGAGCAGCGGCAGCATCGCCGCCTCGGTCTTGCCGCCCGCGGTGGGGGCGAGCAGGAGCGCGTCCC
>DATGDX010000064.1:0-2879 GCA_035310665.1 Mycobacteriales bacterium
ATCTCCGCGCGCAGGTACCCGAACGTCCGCTCCGGGGTGGCCGGGCGCCCCGCGAACACGGCGGCCAGGAGCGCGAGGCCCAGCCCGGCCGCGTCGGTGAGCATGTGCCCGGCGTCCGCGAGCAGCGCCAGCGACGACGACGCGAGGCCGCCGGCCACCTGCACGACCAGCACGGTGACGGTGAGCGCGAGGACGACCGCGAGCCGTCCCCGGTGCCGCTGCATCGCGCTTGCGTGACCGTGTCCCGTCGACACCCGCCTATCGTCGCAGGCAACCGTAGACGGGACGATCAGGCGCTCACCCGCGAGGCGGACCGCCGTACATGCCACTGTGCATGCCCGGTCCGTGCATCCCGCCGGGTCCACCCGGCATTCCGCGACCGCCCCCCATTCCGGGCCCGCCGTGCGCCCCCCTGCCGAACCATGTCGCCAACCACTGCCGCATCTGCATGATCTCGGCGTGCTGGGTGTCACGGACCCGTTCGGCGAAGGCGCGGGTGTCCTCGTGGCGCGCCAGGTTCCTCCGGAGCAACTGCTGCGACATCATCACCGCGCCCATGTGGTGCGGGATCATGTCCTCGAGGAAGGCCTCGTCCCGCGCGTCCCCGGACAGCTTCGTCAGGTTTCGCATCATCGGGTGGTAGTCGACCTTGGTGCTCCGGCCCGGGTAGCGCGTCCTGAGCCACGACCGCATCTGCCGGATCTCGGCGCTCTGCGTGCGGACGATCGTCTCACCGAACCGGCGCATCTCGGGGCGCCGGGAGCGCGCGAGCTGCCGGGCCGCGACGACCGCCTCCTGGTGGTGCGGGATCATCTGCGCGAGGTAGTCGAACTCGCTGCTCACCATCATGTGGTGCATGTCCGCCGGCATATCGACTGGCATGTCCGCGCGCCACGCCTGGTTCGACGAGGCGGCCCACGGCGGGCCCATCGCGGGTCCCCGCCCCCCGTCGCCGACCACGGCAACCGCCGTCCCGGTCGCGGCGATGCCGAAGAGCGCGCCGGCGACGACAGCCGTGGCGATGGTTCGCTTCGACATCACGATACTCCGTCTCGTGCGGCCTCTAGTACGCCGTCATGCCGAACGCTTGCCGTCGACGCTGCGCGGCGCTAGGGCCGTTCGGCCGTCAGGTGCGCCTGCTCGGCCGCACGCTGCTGGTGTCCCTCGCGTAGGTCAGCATCGCGTGAGCCACCGCATCGGACATCTGGTCGAGCGCGGTCCGATTGAGGTTCGAAAGGTCGTCGCACGCCTGGTGGTAGCAGGCGTCGGTCGGCTTGCCGGCCGTGCCGCCGTACACGCTCGACTGTGCGGGCGTCTTGACATTTTCGGCCCCGGTGAACAGCCCCCCGGCGGGGATCCCCACCGCCGTGAACGGACCGTAGTCGCTGCGCCCGTCGAACGCCGTCGGCTCCGTCCGCAGGCCCTTCGCGGCGAAGTAGCCCGTGAACATCTTCTCGATCGCGCCGGACCCCGCGGGTGCGGGCGCGGTCCCCTTGGTCCTGCGGAACGTCGAGTTGTCACCGTCGTAGACGAATCGGACGAAGTTCGGGGAGCCGACCATGTCGAAGTTCAGGTACAGCGCGATCGCCGAACGCGCGGCCGGGGAGAGGGTCTTCACGTAGTACGTCGATCCGAGCAAGCCGAGCTCCTCACCGCCCCACCAGGCGAACCGGACGCGGTTCGTCGGCTTGACCCCGATCCGCGCCATCTGTCGCGCGACCTCCAGCAGGGTTGCGCTGCCCGACCCGTTGTCGTTGATTCCCGGCCCGGGCGGCACCGAGTCGAGGTGGGCCCCGGCCATCACGACGTTCGCCGGGTTTCCGCCACGGCTTTCGGCCACGACGTTGAACGTCGGGCGGGCGGGGTCGACCTGCACCGCGACGGACAGTCGGGCGCTCGTCGCGCCGCCCGCGCGGACCTGCGCGACGAGCGCGGCGCCGTCGGCGTACGACAGCTCCAGGACGGGGATCGACTTCGGTCTGCTCAGCGTGCCGTCGATCGGCGCGGTGCGGCCGGGCTGACCCTCGTTGAACAGCAGGACGGCCCGGGCTCCGGCGGCCACCGCATTGTCGACCTTCTGCGCGAACGTGCACCTGCCGCGTTGCACGAGCGCGATGTTTCCGCGCACGAACCGGGCGAAGTCCGAGGCCTCGCAGCCGCTCGTGGACGTGTTCACCGGTCGGGCACCGATCGGCACCACCACGTCGACGGCCTGCACGCGTCCGGTGACCGTGCCGCCGCCCGAGAACTGGAGGACGGTGGCGGTGCCGACGAAGCCCCTCGGCTTGGGGGTGACCGCGAGCGACCGCTTGCCGGCGACGAAGAACGGGACGGTGAACCGCTGCACGGTGACGCGGTATCCCGCTTGTCGCATGGTCGTGATGACGTAGCGCACCGATTGCTCGTATCCGGGCGTGCCCGCCGCACGGGTCGCCACGCCGAACAGTCGGTTGTCATTGGCGATCTTCTGGAACTGCCGCTCGTGCGCGAGGACGCCGTTGACGTCGACCGCGCGCCGCAGCGCGCGGGTCCCCGCGAGGTCCTGCCCGTCCGCGGCGTGCGCCGCGGGCGCGGCGGCGGCGAGCAGCGCGACGGCTCCGAGCGCGGCCACGGCCGAGCGTGCCCCGGGGCGAACGTCGTCGTTCCGGCGCATCACCGAACCAACCCCATTCTCCGGTGGAATTCAATTGACTGTAAGAACGTGTTTGAGATCGATCACGAGGATTGGCGGGCTCCCACGGGCGCCGCCCGGGGGCGGGAGCCAGCCGGCGGGCCATCAGCCCGACCATCGCCCACTTCACCATGGCTTCGGAGTGCTCCGGCAGCCGCTCGTTCGTGCGCCAGCCGTCGGCACCGGCTGATCCATGACAGCGTGCGCT
>DATGDX010000065.1:0-2792 GCA_035310665.1 Mycobacteriales bacterium
TCCCACAGCTCGAGGGGAGCGCCGAGACCGTTGAGGAGCAGCAGCGGGCGCCCCTCGCCGTGCACCCGCACGCGGATCCGCAGGCGCTCCACGGTCACGACCTCGTCCGTCGCGACGGCGAACGACACGTGAGCACCCTCCCTCCCCCGGATGCCCGTCGAGCTGCGACCCCCGGGGCGGGGGGCCGAGCCGGGGGGGCGATTGTGCCACGCGCACCAGGCCGTGCCCGCGGAAGTCCCCGAGGCCGTACACTCACCGCTTTCCTAGCGCGAGCGGCGCGACCGAGGGAGGTCGGATGACCCGGCCGGGGTCGGCGTGACGTCGCCGCTCGGCGACCAGCTCGCGGTGCCGGTTGCCGGCGGCATGCTGCGCGTCGGCTGCTGGCACCCGGGGGGCCCGGTCGTGCTCGCCGTCCACGGCATCACCGCGACGCAGGCCGCGTGGGTGGCCGTAGCGCGGGAGGCGCCCGACGTCACGCTGCTCGCACCAGATCTGCGGGGCAGAGGGCGCAGTGCGGACCTCCCCGCGCCGTACGGGTTCGCCGCACACGTCGCCGATCTCGTCGCGGTGTTGGACGCGCGGGGCTGCGACGAGGTGGTCGTGGCCGGGCACTCGATGGGAGGCTTCCTCGCGGTCGCGCTCGCCGCCCGGCACCCCGAGCGGGTGGCCCGGGTCGTGCTCGTCGACGGAGGACTTCCGCTCGACCGCCCCGACGACCCGCCGCCCGCGGGAGGGATCGACGGCCTGCTGGGCCCCGCCGCCGACCGGCTGCGGATGACGTTCCCGACCCGGGAGGCCTACCGCGAGTTCTGGCGGGCCCACCCCGGGGTGGCGGGGACCTGGGGGCCGGCGGTCGAGGCGTACGTCGACCACGACCTCGCCGGCGACCCGCCGCGGCTCCACTCGTCCTGCCGCCCCGACGCGATGCGCGCGGACGGCGCGGAGGTGCACGACGGGGCGAGGACGGCGGCGGAACTGCGACGGGTGCGGACAGCGATCGTGTTCCTGCGCGCCGAGCGCGGGCTACTCGACGACCCCGCGCCGCTCTACCCGCCGGACGTGCTCGACCACTGGCTCCGCGAGGTCCCCGGCATCCACGCCACGACCATCGTCGGCACCAACCACTACAGCATCCTGCTGGGCACCCCGGGTGGCCGTGCCGTCGCCACTGCGCTGCGCGCCGCCGTCGCGGCCCCGTGATGTCCGCGCCGACTCCGGCTTCGCCGGACGGCCCGTCCCCCCCACGCTTTCGGGAGACACCATGCGTGCGCTGACCCTGCGCTCCTTCGACGGGCCGGAGGCGCTGCACGTGACCGACGTCACGGAGCCCGACGCACGGGACCGCGTGCTGATCGAGGTGCACGCGGCGGGCGTCGGGTTCGCCGACCTGCTGCTCACCCACGGCCGCTACCAGGCTCGCCCCGCGTTGCCGTTCATCCCGGGGATGGAGGTCACGGGCGTGGTTCGCGCGGCGCCGGAGGGCTCCGGGTTCGAACGGGGAACCAGGGTCAGCGCGTTCTGCGGCGTGGGCGGCGGCTTCGCCGAGCTCGCCGCCGCCGCCCCCGCGTTCACCTTCCCCATCCCCGGCTCGCTCGACTTCGCCGACGCCGCCGGTCTCGTGGTCAACTACCAGGCCGCGTACCTCGCGCTCGAGCGTCGGGCGCGGCTGCGCCGCGACGAGACGGTGCTCGTGCAGGGCGCGGGTGGCGGACTGGGCGTGGCGACCGTCCAGGTGGCCAGGGCGCTCCGCGGGCGCGTCCTCGCGGTCACGAGCACCGCGGCGAAACGCGCCGCGGCTCGGGAGGCCGGGGCCGACGAGGTCGTCGCACCCGACGAGGGCTGGCCCGAGCAGGTGCGACAGTGGACGCACGGACGCGGGGTGGACGTCGCGGTGGACCCGGTCGGCGGTGACCGCTTCGACCACACCCTGCGGGTGCTCGCCCCCGAGGGGCGGCTCGTCGTCGTCGGGTTCACCAGCGGCCGGATCCCCCAGCTCACGGTCAACCGGTTGTTGCTGCGCAACGTCGACGTCCGCGGCGCGGGGTGGCGGGAGTTCGTGACCGAGGTGGACCCGGGTTTCCCCCGGGTGGCCGCGGCCGCGCTCGGGGACATGGTCGAACAGGGGACGATCACCCCCGTCGCGAGCGCTCGCTACCCGCTCGAGCAGGGGGCGCACGCGCTGCGCGACCTCGCCGAGCGCCGGAGCACGGGACGCGCGGTGCTCACCGTTCGTCCGCAGCCCGCCCCCTGACGCGTTCTCCGCCGATCACGAACCCGCCCGCGCCGCCGGGACGGCCGCCGTCCGATAGGTTCCGCGCCGGCGGGGCAGGCGGTCGTCATACCGGTGCGTGCGCTGGGTAGGTAGCGGGCATCCGCGAGCCCGGCGTCGGGTGCCACGAGAGTCGGGTCGACGAGAGTGGGGATGTCGGATGACCGGTGAGCCATCGTGGGACGTGGCCGACCGCGCTGCGAACGTCCTCGCCCCGGAGTCGGACCTGTTCGCGAACCCCGACGTCGCGGAGCTGGGGCGATCCCTCTCGGTCGCGCTGCGGGGGGCGGCCGGCAACGCGGGTGCGGCGGCGGAGGCGGCGGTCCGGTTCGCCGCGCAACTCTACGAGATCCCAGCCGTCTCGCTCGCGCGATGGCTCGGAGCCGACGTGCCGCCGCCGGTGGACGTCGACCCGAAGGACCGGCGGTTCGCCGACCCGGCGTGGACCGAGAGCCCGGCGTTCTACTCGCTGCGGCTCGGTTACTCCGCGCTGTGCCAGTTCACCGAACAGCTCATCAGCGCC
>DATGDX010000066.1:0-3621 GCA_035310665.1 Mycobacteriales bacterium
GCCAGCGCGTCCAGCGGCGTGACCCACGCGGCGATCGACGTGGCGAACGACTTGCCGAGGAACGGCCCCAGCGGCGCGGACTCCCACCTCTGGATGTCCCGCGCGGACCAGTCGTTGAGGAGCACGATCCCGAACACGTGCTCGGCGAACGCGGACACCGGGACGCGGGTCCCCAACGCGGTCGGCACGCCGACGACGAACCCCACTTCGCACTCGATGTCCAGCGCCCGGGTCGGCCCGAACGTCGGAACCGGGTCGGACGGCCACTTCCGCTGCCCGCACGGGCGGACCACCGGCGTGCCGCTGACCACGACGGTCCCCGCGCGCCCGTGGTAGGCGACCGGCAGATGCCGCCAGTTGGGTGCCAGCACCTCGGGGCCGGTGCTGCCGAGGAAGATCTGCCCGGCGTTGGTCGCGTGCTCGAGCGAGCAGTAGAAGTCGACGTAGTCGCCGACCGCGAACGGCAGGTGCATCCGCACGTCGGCCAGCGGCACGAGGAACGGCTCGATCCGGCCGGACGTGAGAAGGTCCTGCAGCCGGGTCCGCACCTCTCGCCAGCGCCGGGGGCCGAGGGCGAGGAAGGCGTTGAGGGTCGGCGCCGCGAACACCCCCTCGCCCAGGGCCGCGGCGAGGTCGACGACGGCGTCCCCGACCCGGGCCCCGCACCGCGGCGGCTCCCCCGGGCGTGACCAGACGCCGTACGGTAGGTGCGCCGGGCCGAACCCGTCGGTCATCGCAGCACTCCCAGCGCGCGAAGGTCGGCGATCGCCGCGTCGAGCGAGCACGAGCCGAACGAGCGGAAGAACCCGCGGGTCACCTCCGCCTCCGGCCCGCCGACCGCGCGGAGCCGGGTGACCAGCGCCGCCCCGTCGCGGCTGTCGAGCAGTTCGGCGAGCTCGTCGGGCTCCGCGCCGTCCAGCGCCGCGGCGGTCGCCGCGAGCAGGTTGAGGAATCCGTGCCGCGGCCCGCTCTCGTCCGCTTCCCGCACCGCGCGCTCCAGCCCGCCGGTGCAGGTGAACGCCAGCTGGCGGTCGATGCAGCCGCGCACGAACGACCCGACCTCGTCCACGCCGGGGGACGGGCCGGTGGGCAGCCCGCCAGTGCGCACGACCGCGTTCGCTGCGGTGTGCGCGAGGGCGTCGAGGGCGGCCTCCCAGCCGGGGACCGCGGGCACCTCGACGTACGACGGGAACCTGGCGAGGGCACTGGCGTACTCCGTCGCCGTGGCCGCCAGGTCCCCCTCGTCCGGCAGGCGCACCTCGACCACGGCGAGCGTGACCCGGGGGTCGTCGAGTGCGGCGGTCAGCGCGGACAGGCCGTCCGCACCCGTGTCGAGCCCGGTGTCGAGGACGACGCCGATATCCAGGGTCTGGTCGCGGGGAAGCGCCGAGGTCAGCGCGCCGAGCCGGCTCGCCGGGCAGCGGAGGGCGCCGACGAGCTCGCCGTACGCCGCCCGACGGTGCGCCGTGTGCGCCGCGAGCACGGGCCCGATCCCGCTGCCCCGCGAGCGGTCCGGGGCGCACAGCAGGGCCGCGTCGTCGACGAGCCGGGCCAGCAGCACCTCGAACGGGGGACCGAGGGCGGCGAGCGACACGGGGGGAAGCTAACACCGGCGCCCCAGTGACGTGGGCAGGGAGGGTGGCCGGGCGGGCGAGGGGCGAGCGGTGCCCTAGCCGACCACCTCGCGATCACCCGTGTCATCCAGGATCGGCCCCGGGGTGCGGGCGGCGAGCCAGTCCGACAGGTCGGCGGCGGGCATCGGCCGACCCAGGTGGTATCCCTGCGCGACGTCGCAGCCGACCTCGACGAGGGCGGCGAGCGTCGCGGCGTCCTCCTTCCGCGACGACCGCCAGCCCGAGGTTGTGCCCGATCTCGACGACGCTCCGCACGAGGACGGCGTCGCTGGCCTGCGACCCCATGTCGAGCACGAAGCTGCGGTCCACCTTCAGCTCGTCGATGGGGAGTCGCTTGAGGTAGCTCATCGAGCTGTAACCGGTGCCGAAGTCGTCGACGGACAGCCGGATGCCGCGGTCGGACAGCCGCTGCAGGACGGCGAGCGCCCGCGTCGGGTCCGACATGATCGTGCCTTCGTTGATCTCGAGGCGGAGCAGGTGCGGGGGCACGCCGTGCCGGGCGAGCAGGGCGTCGATCTGGTCGGGCAGCCCCACGTCGAGCAGGCAGCGGGTGCTGACGTTGACCGCGACGGGAAGCGGGTGACCCGCGTCGGCCCAGATGCGCGCCTGGGCGAGCGCGCGACCGAGCACGTATGTCGTGAGCTTGTGGATGAGCCCGGTCCCTTCGGCCACCGGGATGAACTCCACCGGGGGGATCAGGCCCCGGCTCGGATGCCGCCAGCGCGCGAGCGCCTCGACGCCGACGAGTTCGCCGAGGGCGACGTCGACCTGCGGCTGGTAGTGCAGGACCAACTGGTCGTCGACGTCGAGCGCGCGGCGGAGGTCGCCGAGCAGCGCGAGCCGGTCGGGCGTGTGCTCGTCCTGCGTGGGGTCGTACACGGAGATCCCGAGGCGAGCCGTCTTAGCGGCGTACATCGCGACGTCGGCGCAGCGCAGCAGGGCGTCGACGTCGGTGCCGTGCCGCGGTGCGAGGGCGATGCCGATGCTGGCCTCGACGTCGAGCGTGAGGCCGTCCACGACGTACGGTTCGTGGAGCGCGGCGAGCACGCGCTTGGCGACGTGCCGGGCGTCCTGCGCGTCGGCGACGTCGACGGCGAGGAGGGCGAACTCGTCGCCGCCGAGCCGGGCGGCGCTATCCGCGCCGCGCACCGTCGCCGACAGCCGCTGCGCCACCTGGACGAGCAGACCGTCCCCGTAGCCGTGGCCGAGCGTGTCGTTGATCTCCTTGAACCGGTCCAGGTCGAGCAGCATCACGGCCAGCGGCGCCCCGGACCGGGCCGACGCGGCGAGCGCACGGCTGAGGCGGTCGCGGAGCAGGAGCCGGTTCGGCAGCCCGGTCAGCGCGTCGTGCAGCGCCTGCCGGCTCAGCCGCTCCTCGTACTGCCCGCGCTCGCGGTAGCGGTGGGCGTTGCCGAGCGCTGCCCCGGCCTGCGCGGCGAGCAACTCGAGGGCCTCCACGGAGTGCGGGCGGACCACGTCGGCGTGCCCGGCCACGAGCACCGCGGCCACCTCGGCGCCGGCCCGCGCCGGGACCGCCACCACCGACCGCAGCGTCTCCGGGGGGACATGTCCAGCGCGTGGCCCAGCGCGTGCGGCGGGAGAACCAGGCTGGTAGCCGCGCGGGCGCACTCCCGGGCCGTCCGGGTCCACTCGTCGTCCGCGTCCGCGTCGCGGCGCTCGCCGTCGGCGCTGACCACCGTCCACCGGTCGTCCCCGTCGCGCCGGCACATGCGGACCGGGCCGAACCCGATGCGAGCCGCGGCCACGGCCACCTCGTGCACGACGGTGTCCGCGTCCAGACTCGTGATGCGACGCGTCGCCGACGCCACCTGCCGCAGTCCGTCCACCTCCGCCAGCGCCTGCTGATAGGCGCGAACCTGCGTGGCGAGCCGGGCCGCGGTCGTGGTCAGTCGCCCCGCGAGCGAGCCGGTGGCGGCGGCGACGATCCCCACGATGCCGAGCCGGAAAGTGATCGAGTCGGGGTAGA
>DATGDX010000067.1:0-7039 GCA_035310665.1 Mycobacteriales bacterium
CGGCTGCTCGTCACCCAGCGGGCGCGGGCGAAGGCCACGTGGCCCGAGGTCTGGACGAACAGCTGCTGCGGCCACCCCTTGCCGGGGGAGCCGAGCGAGCAGGCGGTGCGCCGCCGGCTTCGCCACGAGCTCGGCTTGGAGCCGGTCACGCTCGAGCTGGCGCTGCCGGCGTTCTCGTACCGCGCGAGCCGCGACGGCGTCGAGGAGCACGAGCTGTGCCCGGTGTGGCTGGCCCGGGTGGACGGCGAGCCGGTGCCGAACCCGGCCGAGGTCGCGGCGTACGAGTGGGTGCCGTGGCCGTCGTTCGTCGCGCGGGCGGAGCGGGCGGACAGCGACCTGTCGCCGTGGGCGCGGCTGCAGGTGCGTGAGCTCGCGCCGTACGTCGAACGCTTCCTGCACTGATCGTCCTGCACTGACCGTCTCATCTCGCACCGGGGGCTGCACATGCCGGCACTCGTCCCACCCGTCGCCGACGAGCGCGACGGGCTGCTGTGCACCCTGGCGCAGCAGCGCTACGTCCTTCGGCTCGCGGCGTACGGCCTGACCGACGAGCAGGCGCGGGCGACACCGACCGCGAGCACGCCGAGCGTCGGCGGGTTGGTCAAACACGTGGCGAGCGCGGAGCGAACCTGGGTCGACCGGATCCTGCGGCGCGCCCAGCAGCGCTCGGTCGACGACTACCTCGCCGACTTCCGGCTGGGGCCGGACGAGACGCTGGCGGGCGTCCTGGACCGCTACGCGGCGGTGGCCGCGGAGACCGAGGCCGTCGTCGCCGGGATCCCCGACCTGGGGCAGCCGGTGCCGGTGCCTCGGGACGTGCCGTGGTTCCCGTCCAACATCGAGGCGTGGTCGGTGCGCTGGGTGCTGCTGCACCTGATCCAGGAGACCGCGCGCCACGCCGGGCACGCCGACATCGTCCGTGAGTCCATCGACGGAGCGGCCGCGTTGCCGCTGATGGCCGCGGCCGAGGGGTGGGCGCCGACCCAGTGGATCCAGCCGTGGCCCGGTCCCGCCGCACCGTCGTCCTGAGGCGTTCTGTTCGGTCGCCCTCGAGGGCGGATGTCAGGCGTGGAAGGCGCCCAGCGCCTCCGCCTCCCGCTCCACCTCGCGCCGGGTGGAGCGGGCGAGCGGGTGGAAGGGGTCGACGCGGACCGCGCCGCGGTCGTACGTCCACCTCCCGGCGACCTTGCCGTCGACGAGAAACGTGGCCACCGACTGCGGCGTCTTGGTGGTGAACACCCGCGACCGGTGCTCCTCCGGCAGGACGCCGGCGCGGCGCGCGTGCACGAGCAGCGTCGCGTCCCATACGGGGAGGAACCGGACCGGCGCCAGGATGTCCGGAGGGGGTAGCGGCGCCTCCGGCAGGTCGACGAGCTCGCCGCCACGCTCGTCCCGGAACCGGCGCGCCTCCATTCGCGCGACCGCCTGGCCGACCACCGTGACCGGCAACCCGGCCCAGTCCGCCACGTCGCGCAGCGGGGCGGGCCCGAAACCGCCGAGGTAGCGGCGGACCACCAGCTCCACCGCGGCGTCCGGCTCGACGCCGGGAGGGCCGAGCCAGCGCTCCGCGTCCGCGTACAGGTCGGCGCGCCGGCGCTCCCACGTTCCGGACGGGGGAACGCGCAGCAGGTCGAGCCACAGGCCTAACCCGAGCACGAGGCCACGACCGACGAGCGCCTCGAGGTCGGGGCGGCGCACCGGCCCGTCGGCCAGCCGGTGCCGCAGCCGTTCCGCCGCCGCCGCGACCTCGTCCGCGTGGACGCGGTGGGAGGGCACGCGGAGCCACCGGGTGCGGCGTTCCTGACGAACCGCGAGGGCGAACGGCCAGTAATCGGCGGCGGACACCAGGTGGATCGTGGCGCGCAGCACCGTCCCCTGCACGACCGAGCGTTGCTCAAGGGCCCGCGTGAGGTGGTCGCGGGCGAACTCCCGCAGCCGCGACCACAACCCGACGTACATCGCCGGGGCGTACTGCGCCTGCAGCCCCGCGACCTGCTCGAGCGCGGCCGGCAGGGGCAGCGCCGCCCGCTCCAGCAGCAGCTGGCGGGCCAGCAGTGCCCGGTTGAGCTCGCGCGGCGTGAGGACCCGGTCCGTCTGTCACTCTCCAGCGCTGCTGAGGACACGATTCGTGATCAGCCTATCGGCGAGGCGGATCGCCAGGGGGAGCCCCAGCCAGCGGCACGCGAAGGCCATCCGCCCCTCCGGCACCGCGGCCGCCTCCGCTCGCAACCGCCGGGCGAGATCACCAGCGCATCCGTCGCGTGGCCACCGGCGATCCGCCGACCGCACGCCCGCCCACCCGATGTCCCTCGCGCGGTGGGCGACCAGGTCGGCCAGGGCTCCGGCCCGGACGTAACACGCTTCCAGCCCGTGCACGTCGGCCCGCGCGTCCGGGGAGGAGTGCGCGCAGATCGCCTGGGCCGCGGCGTGCTGGCGGTCGGGCGGCACGTTCGCGCGGGCACCGAGGTCGAGGGCGGTCTGCACGCCGCGCAGGGTGAAGCACGTCGGCGGGCGGGGGTGGTCGAGTCCCAGGTCGTGCAGGAGACACCCGACGTAGAGCGCCTCCCAGTCCGGGGCCGCCCCGTCGAGCACCGCCAGCATCGCGGCGTAGGCCCACGTGCGATAGCAGTGCGCGCGCACGGTGCCCACCTGGGCGTCGCAGGCGCGTTCGGCCGCGCCCGCCCACGTGCTGTCGGGGACCAGCCGGTCGGTCGACCCTGGGTCGGCCACCCGGGTCGCCTCACGTCCCCGTGCGACCGCGATCCAGTTTCGCGTGGCGTCGCGCAGCAACGCGGGGACGGTCCGGATCAGCTCGCGTCGCTGGGCCGGCGTCAACACCCCGCCCGTCGCGAACAGCCACTCGACGGTCTCCACGTCGCGCCGGCCTTTCACGGTGTCGGTCACGGTGGTCATCATGGTGGTCCTCGCGGCGTTCACAGAACCGGGACGAGAACGGCACGTGCTCGAGGGCCACTGGGAACAGCTCGAGAGCGAGAAGAACTGGCAGCCGTGGATGGACGTCAGGCTGACGCGGCAGCAGTCAGGAGACCCGCGGACGGCCGGGTGAGCCCGGGCGTCGCTGACTCGTCGTGGGCGTCGGCGGGCGGCCACCTCGGGAAGACGTGTCCCGACGGGCAGTTGTGGCAGACGACGCGCCCGCCGGGGGGCTGAGCGGAGGACGGCATGGACGGTGGCGAGAAGCGACGGGTGGCGATCGCGTGTCAAGGGGGCGGGAGCCACACCGCCTTCACCGCCGGTGTCTTATCCCGGCTGCTGCGCGCCGAGGAGCTGGACGCCTATCGCGTCGTCGGCTTCAGCGGCACCTCCGGCGGAGCGATCTGCGCGCTGCTGGCTTGGAACACCGTGCGCGACGGAACACCCGCCCGGGCGGGTGAGGTGCTCAAGGGCTTCTGGGCGGACAACGCGGCGTCGACCCCCGCCGAGGCCCTCGTCAACATCTGGTCGGTCGGGGCCGCGACGATGCAAAGCCTCGGCCTGCTGCCCGTCGTCAGTCCGTACGCCGCTCCAGTCACCGGGGTCGAGCAGTTCCGAGAGCTGCTCGAGCGCTGGGTCGACTTCTCGCGAATCGACGTCGACCCCACCGGTCACCACGCGCTGTTCGTGGTGGGTGCCGTGGACGTGCTCACCGGTAAGTTCCGCGCGTTCCACAGCCGCCGCGACCGCGTCACCGCAGACGTGATCCTCGCGTCCGCGGCGATCCCCACTTTGTTCCGCGCGGTGCACATCGGCGAGGGCGTCTATTGGGACGGTCTGTTCTCGCAGAACCCGCCGGTGCGCGAGCTCCTCGACGCGGAGCCGGACGAGCTCTGGGTCATCCAGATCAACCCGACCGAGCGGGATTCCGAGCCGCGCGGCGTTCTCGACATCGCGGACCGGCGCAACGAGCTGTCGGGGAACCTGTCGCTCTACCAGGAGCTGCACGTCATCGAGAAAATCAACGAGCTGCTGGCCGAGGGCCTGCTGCAGCCGGGCGGGAAGTACAAGCAGGTCGTCGTGCGGGTCATCGAGCTCGCCCGCTCCCGGTTGTCGAGGTTGCTCGGACCCGCCTCGAAACTCAACCGGGCACCCGCGTTCATCGCGGAACTGATAGCGCAGGGCGAGCGCCAGGCCGAGGAGTTCCTCACGGCCCTGACGTTCGAGCAGCGGTGGCGCCGGGGGGACATCGACGCGTTGCTGCGGTCGTTCGCCGACGACGTCAAGCTGACCTCGGCCGCGCCGTTCCCGCAGCGTGGTCCGCTGCGGGGCGAGCAGGTCCGCGAGTTCGTGCGGGAGGACCTCGCGCAGGTCCGCATGGACCTGACCCACAAGCAGCTCGCGCGAGACCGGGTGGTGTGGTCCGTGCAGACGCGAACAAGCGGTGCTGATGCCACGGCTCCCGCCGCGGTGTCGGGCCGCGCGGAGGCGGAGTTCCGCGACGGCCGGCTGGTCCGCCTGCGGCTGGACGCGCCGCCCACACGATGACCCCGGGCACCGCGTCGTACACCGCTTGCCCACCCGCGTCCGGGTGCTGACACCGATCGAGGCCCCGCGTACCCTCGCCCGAATGGACACCGGCATCGGCTTCTTCGCGACGCACGACACGGTCCCCCCGGGAGTGCTGGCCCGGCTCGTCGAGGAGCGGGGGCACGACTCGCTCTTCTTCGCGGAACACACCCACATCCCGGCGAGCCGCCTCACACCCTTCGCGTACTCGAAGACTGGCGAGCTGCCGCGCAAGTACGCGCACACCTACGACGTGTTCGTCGCGCTGACCGCCGCCGCCGCGGCTACGACCAAGCTGCGCGTGGGCAGTGGCATCTGCCTGGTCATCCAACGCGACCCGATCATCACCGCGAAGGAGGTGGCGAGCGTCGACGTGCTGTCCGGCGGACGGTTCGAGTTCGGCGTCGGCGCGGGGTGGAACCGCGAGGAGATGGAGAACCACGGCACCGACCCCCGGCGGCGGATGGCGATCCTGCAGGAACGCATCGAGGCGATGAGGGCGATCTGGACCCAGGACGAGGCGAGCTACGCCGGGGAATACGTCAACTTCGAGCGGATCTGGTCGTGGCCGAAGCCGGCGCAACGGCCGCACCCGCCGGTGCTCGTCGGCGGAAACGGCCCCACCGTGCTCGACCGCGTCCTCGCCGTCGGCGACGCGTGGTTCCCCAACTACGAGGAGGGAATTCTCGACCGGGCGGCGGAGCTGCGCGCCCGAGCGGACCGCCCCATCGACATGATGGTGATGAGCACGCCCGCCGACCCCCGAGTGCTCGAAAGCTTCGAGTCGGCAGGGGTCCGGCGTGCCGTGCACTGGGTGCCGTCCGCGGCGCTCGACGGGGTCGAGCGGGCCCTCGACCGTTTCGGGTCCGTCGTCGCCGAGGTCCACGGCGAATAGCCGCGCCAACCCGCACTCAACAACCCGGTGACGGCGCGGACCGCACTCGCAGCGGCGGTCACAGCGGCGGTCGCGGTCGGGTCGGCCGTGACCGCGCGGCCGGTGTCGAGTGCGCAGCCGGGTCCCACCTACGTCAACCCGGTGTCGCGACGATTCGCCGACACCTTTCCCGATCCGTCGGTCATTCGAGCCCGCGACGGCTACTGGTATGCCTACGGCACGTCCGACCCGCTGCGCGAGGGGCAGACCCGACGGGTCCTGCTCCCGATCGCCCGCTCCCGCGACCTGGTGACGTGGACGTTCGTCGAGGCGGTGTTCGGCACGGCGAACCACCCGCGCTGGGCGACGAGGACCTCGTCGTTCTGGGCCCCCGACATCCGGTACTTCGACGGCAGCTACCACCTCTACTACGTGGCCACGGACACCACGTTCACCGCCGACCCGTTCGACAGGGCGATCGGAGTCGCGACCGCTCCGACGCCGGCCGGCCCGTGGACGGATTCGGGAGCCCCGGTCGTGGGCCCACGCGGAGCGCCCGGGGAGCGGCCCCTCTGGGCCTTGGACCCGGCTCAGTTCACCGACATCGACGGCACCCGTTACCTGTTCTACGGCTCGTACGAGGGCGGGGTGTGGGTGACGAGGCTCCGCGAAGACGGCCTCCGGGCCGTCGGCCCACACACGCGGGTCGCGATCAGCGACCGGTACGAGGCGCCCTTCGTCGTACGCCGCGGGCCGTACTACTACCTGTTCGTCTCCAGCGGGAACTGCTGCGCCGGCCCGACCTCGGGCTACTCCGTCTTCGTCGGCCGGGCGACGTCCGTCCGCGGCCCGTTCCGCGACGCGCAGGGTGTGTCGCTCAACGCGTCCCGGGTCGGGGGCAGCGTCGTGGTGACTCCCAACGGCAACCGGTGGATCGGCACCGGCCACGGCAGCATCGTCACGGATCTCGCCGGACAGACCTGGCTCGCTTACCACGCCATCGATCGTCGCGACCCGTTCCTCAACGAGCCGTTCGGCATCAACGAGCGCCCGATGCTGCTCGACCGGCTGGACTGGAACGACGGCTGGCCGACCGTGCGCGCGGGTCAGTGGGCGTCCGAGCAACCGGTCGTCGCACCGGTGACGAGTCCGGCTGCCACGGCGTTGTTCCGGCCGTTCGCCGTTCCGCCTCCCGCGCCCGGCACCGGCCGCCACGACCCGCGCTTCGGCGACGAGTTCGCCGGCGCCGCGCTGGACCCTCAGTGGCGGTGGGTGCGAAGCCCGGACGGCGACGTGCACGGGGGCCGGTTCGTGTGGCGCACGCAGGTCGGCAACCTGGTCGGGGCGGCGAACACCGCCTCGGCCCTGCTCCGCCGCATGCCGACCGGGCCCTACACGGTCGAGACGCGGCTCGAACTCGACCTGGGGGAGAACACGGCCCGGGACTTCCAGCAGGCCGGTCTCATCGTGTACGCCGGTGACGACCTGTTCGCCCGGCTGAGCCAGGTGGCGATCGGGCCGACCAGGCAGGTCGAGTACGGCAAGGAGATGCCGTTCGCGGGACGGACGTCGTACGGGCAGATCCTGCTGGGGCCTCCCCGTTCGACGGTGTGGCTGCGCATCACGCACCGGACGGACCCGAGCAACGGCGAACACGAGTTC
>DATGDX010000068.1:0-2477 GCA_035310665.1 Mycobacteriales bacterium
GGACGTCCTCGTCACGACCGACCAGCGAGGGTCGGTCGAGGAGCGCATCGAGGCGTGGCTGGCGGCGAACGTGATTCCGGTCCGCCGGATGCACGACGTGCTGGACGAGATCGGGACGAGCGAGAAGTACGACCTCGCCACCTTGTCGGTCGCGCTGCGCGAGATCCGCGGGCTGGTGACCGCGACCGGCCTGTCCTTCGGTCGCTGACCGGAGGAGGGCGCTGTTCGGTCCCCGCGCTGACCGCCGTGCGCAGCAGGCCGCTCGTCACTCGGGTGAGGTAGCGGCTGATTGCTCGCGGGCGAGGTCTTCCAGTTCCGCGGCCTCGGCGTCGGTGAACAAGCGAGAGCGGGTGAGGAAGCGGACTCCCTCCGGCGCCTCCAGCGAGAACCCCGCCCCGCGACCCGGAACCACGTCGACGGTCAGGTGGGTGTGCCGCCAGTACTCGAACTGCGCGGCCCCCATGTAGAACGGGCACCCTTCGATGTCCCCGAGCAGCGCGTCCCCCGACCCCACGAGGAACTCACCCGCGGGGTAGCACATCGGCGACGAGCCGTCGCAGCACCCGCCGGACTAGTGAAACATCAACGCGCCGTGCCGCTCCCGGAGTCGCCGGATGAGTTCGGCGGCCTGCGCGGTCACGGACACCCGCTCGATCATCGCGACCACCCCATCGCCTCGGCTCGTAGCCCCCGACCGGGCCTGCCCTGCGTCTGCCGGTCCTGGCCCAGTGAACCCGGTGAGCTCGCCCGTGTCACCTGGCGCTTCAGGTAGGCGACCTCGCGCCGTACGTGCGCGCGAGCGGTCGATGATGGCGGGCAGCATGAAGGCCGACGAAGTGGGAGGGCGAGAGCCGTGAGCGAGCGTGCATACCCGATCGCTCCGTCGGGAGACCTGACCACCTACACGAGGACCACGTTCTCCCACGGCGGTACCGAGCGGGCCGTTTACGCGAAAGGCTCCGGTCCCGCCGTCATCCTGATCGCGGAGATGCCCGGGATCAGTCCGCAGGTGGTTGGGTTCGCGGACCGGGTCGTGGCGCTCGGCTGCACCGCCGTGCTCCCACACCTGTTCGGGAAGCCCGGCTGGGATCCGCTCGCCGGTAGCCGAGTGACGGCAGCGCTGCACACGACGTGGACGATGCTCGGTGCGTGCGTCAGCCGGGAGTTCACCGTCCTGGCAACCGGGCGGTCGTCGCCCGTCGTCGCCTGGCTCCGCGCCCTGGCCGCGGACGCACACAACCGGTGCGGTGGGCGGGGTGTCGGTGTGGTCGGGATGTGTTTCACCGGGGGGTACGCGCTGGTGATGGCGATCGACGATCGAGTGCTCGCGCCCGTTCTGTCTCAGCCGTCGCTCCCGCTCCCCCTCACGCCAGGCCGCAGGCGGTCGATCGACTGCTCGCCGGACGACCTCACCACAGTCGCCGGGCGATGTGCCCGAGACGGTCTGCAGGTCCTCGGCCTGCGGTTCCGTGACGACCCGTTCGTTCCCGAGGGGCGGTTCGCCCTGCTCCGGGAGCAGCTCGGGGGCAACTTCATCGCCGTCGAGCTCGACCAGGCCGACGGAAACCCGAGGGGTCCATTGCCGAGGCACCACTCGGTTCTGACGGCCGACCTGATCGACGCCCCCGGGGAGCCGACCCGGGACGCCCTCGACACGGCAGTGACCTTCCTCCGCCGGAAGCTGCACGCTGTTTGAGCGAGGCCGGGCCCCCCAGCCGACCCGGGCCAGTGGCACATCGACGATGTCTTGATTTCACCGATTCGGCCGGGACGCCGTCGCCAAGCGCGCCTACTGGACAGTGGCTCGGCTAGAAACAGCGCATGGATCCGTCCGCCGTTTCCTCGACGGTCGTCGCGCCGATGCGGGCGACGGTGGTGTCGATCGACCTGGCGCCGGGCGACGTCGTGCACCCCGGGCAGCGGCTGATCGTGCTCGAATCCATGAAGATGGAACACGCCGTGGCGGCCACGACGAGCGGCGTGATCACGGCGATAGCCGTTGCCGCCGGGCAGACCGTCGACCCCGGGCAGCGGCTCCTCGCACTCGCCCCGGCCGACGCAGCCGAGCCCGGCACTCGCGACGAAGACGACGAAGACGTCGTCAGCGGCGCCGCGGTGCGCCGCGACCTGGCCGCGGTGGTGGAGCGGCACGCCGTCGGACTCGATGACCGCCGGCCCGACGCGGTGGCCCGACGCCGGCGCACTGGGCAGCGCACCACCAGGGAGAACGTGACCGACCTCGTCGACCCCGGCACGTTCGTGGAGTACGGGCCGCTGGTGATCGCGGCGCAGCGCCGCCGCCGAGCGGTGGAGGACCTCATCGCTACCACCCCGGCCGACGGCCTGGTGGCCGGCCTCGGCCGCGTCGCCGGCGCCGAGACCGTGGTGCTGTCCTACGACTACACGGTCCTGGCCGGGACTCAAGGCATGCACGGCCACCGGAAGAAGGACCGCCTGTTCGAGGTGGCGGAGCGGCT
>DATGDX010000069.1:0-13462 GCA_035310665.1 Mycobacteriales bacterium
ACCTTGCCCCCGGCGCGGGCAGCGGCCATGGAACCGGCGGCGAGGAGGTCGTCGTACGACACGACCTCCGCCTTGATGAATCCGCGCTGGAAGTCGGTGTGGATCACGCCGGCGGCCTCGGGCGCCGTCGCGCCGCGGCGGATCGTCCAGGCCCGCGCCTCCTTCGGGCCGGCGGTGAGGAACGTCTGCAGTCCCAGCGTGTGGAACCCGATCCGGGCGAGCTGCCGCAGGCCCGACTCGCGCTGGCCGACGGACTGGAGCAGCTCGAGGGCCTCGTCGTCGGCGAGGTCGGCGAGTTCGGCCTCGAGCTTGGCGTCGAGGAACACGCAGTCGGCGGGCGCGACGAGCTCGCGCATGCGCTGCTGAGCCTGCGGGTCGGTGAGCCCCGCCTCGTCCACGTTGAACACGTACAGGAACGGCTTCGCGGTGAGCAGGTGCAGCTCGCGCAGGGGCTCCGTGTCGACGCCGGCGGCGACGAGCGTCCGGCCGTCGTCGAGAACCTTGCGCGCGGTCTCCACCGCGGCGAGGAGCGGCTGGCGGTCACGGGTGACCCGCGCCTCCTTCGCCAGCCGCGGGAGCACGCGGTCGATCGTCTGCAGGTCCGCGAGGATCAGCTCCGTGTTCACCGTCTCGATGTCGTCGCGCGGGCTGACTCGCCCCTCCACGTGGACGACGTCGTCGTCGGAGAACGCGCGGACGACCTGGCAGACCGCGTCGGCCTCGCGGATGTTCGCGAGGAACTTGTTGCCCAGCCCCTGCCCCTCGCTCGCTCCTCGGACGAGGCCCGCGATGTCGACGAACGTGACCGTCGCGGGAACGACCTTCGCGGAGCCGAACAGCTCGGCGAGGCGGTCCAGGCGCGGGTCGGGGACGCCGACGACGCCGACGTTCGGCTCGATGGTGGCGAACGGGTAGTTCGCCGCCGGCACGGCGTTCTTGGTGAGGGCGTTGAAGAGGGTCGACTTCCCGACGTTCGGCAGCCCGACGATGCCGATGCTCAACCCCACGATCACAATCGTACCCACGGCGTGCCGGCCGGGAATTGTCGTAGCCGGCTGCCACGCTCCCGGCATGGACGTCTTCGCCCTTGTGCTGCTCGCCGTCGGCCTTTTGCTCGGTGCCCTGATCGGTGCGCTGGTCGTGCGCGCCCGCGCCGCCGCGACGGTCGCCGCGGCGCATGCCGAGCGCCGGGCCGCGCTCGACCGGCTCGCGCTCACGGAGCAGCACGGCGAGAAGCTGCGCGAGCAGTTCCGCGCCCTGTCGGCCGAGGCGTTGGAGCGCAACAGCCACCACCTCGTCGAGCTCGCCGACGCCCGGTTGCGGACGAGCAGCGTGCAGGCGAGCGGCGAGCTCGAGCAGCGCCGGCAAGCCATCGAGCACCTCGTCGCGCCGTTGCGCGAGACGCTGGGGCGAGTCGAAACGCAGCTGCGCGAGCTCGAGCACACGCGGACCGCGGCCCACGCGACGCTGCTGCAGCAGGTGGAGTTCGTGCGCGCGACCGGCGAGCAGGTGCGCCGCGAAACCGCCGCGCTGGTCACCGCGCTGCGCAAGCCGCAAACCCGGGGCCGGTGGGGCGAGCTGCAGCTGCGGCGCGTCGTCGAGGTCGCGGGCATGGTCGAGCGGTGCGACTTCGACGCGCAGTCGGTGGTCGCCGGGGACGACGGCGCGCAGCGCCCCGACCTGGTCGTCCACCTCGCCGGGGGCAAGCACGTCGTCGTCGACGCGAAAGTGCCGCTGTCTGCGTTCCTCGAGGCCGCCGAGACCACCGATGACGAGGTCCGGGCGGAGCGCCTCGCCGCGCACGCCCGCCAGCTGCGCCAGCACGTCGACACGCTGGCCGGCAAGGCCTACTGGCAGCGGTTCACCCCGACCCCGGAGTTCGTGGTGTTGTTCGTGCCCGGCGAGGCGTTCCTCGCCCAGGCGCTCGACACCGACCCCGCGCTGCTCGAGCACGCCGCGACCCGGCGGGTCGTGCTGGCCACGCCGACCACGCTGATCGCGCTCCTGCGCACGGTGGCCTACGCGTGGAGCCAGGACGCGCTCGCGCGCAACGCCCAACAGGTGCATGCGTTGGGTCGGGAACTCTACGAGCGGCTGGGCACCCTCGGAGGTCACGTGGACCGGCTCGGCCGAGCGATCGGTGGCGCCGTCAACGCGTTCAACGCGACCGTCGGCTCCCTGGAGAGCCGGGTGCTCGTGACCGCACGGCGCCTGCGTGACCTTGACGTCGTCGACTCCGACCTGGGGACCGTGCCGCAGGTCGATTCCATCCCCCGTGTGCTCGCCGCGGAGGAGCTCGTCGGCGACGCGCGCGCGGTCGTGCCGCTTCCGTCGCCCGGCGCGTTCCCGACCGAAGCGGACGTCGACCGTGCCGCCGAGTCGGCGCGGCGGCACGGTTGACGCGACTCGCCGAGCCGATGGCACCGCCCGTCCCCAGCGAAGTCGTTAGCCTCACGACAGTGAGCGGGCAGCCCGGTGGCGGTGGCGGGATCTTCAGCGGACGGTCGAGCGTTTCCCCGCGCGAGCACCCGGCAGCCCCCGAGAGCCACCCGTCACTCGGGTCCCACGTCGTGGACTGGCGCGGGCTCACCGCGACCGGAGCGGTGGGAGTGGCCCTCGGCCTCGGCCTGCTCGGCGGCGCGATCGACGTGCTCACCGGCCCCGGTCTGCGCGCCGTCTTCGCCGTGACGTTCGTGCTCGGCTGCGTGCTCGCCTCGCTGCTCGTGCACCGCGAGGACCTGGTCGCCGCCGTGGTGATGCCGCCGCTCATCTACGTCGTGCTCGCGCTGCTCGCCGGTGGGCTGCAGGCCTCTGGGGCCGGCGGCGGCTGGCTTCGCCAGCAAGGGCTGGAGCTGGCCACGTCCCTGGTGCTCGGCGCGCCCGTGCTGCTGGCCGCGACCGGGCTCGCCCTCGTCGTGGCGGGCGCCCGGGCGGTGCGGGCGTGGTGGGCGGGAGAGTGACGTGGCCCCGCCGGTGGACGCTCGCCGCGTCACCCCGCCGATGCTGCGGTCAGGCGCGGCGAAGCTCCGACGGCAGCGCGAACACGAGCCGCTCCTCGGCGGCGGTGACCTCGGTGACCTCGACGTACCCGCGCTCGGCGAGCCAGGCGAGCACCCCCGCGACGAGTTCCTCGGGCACCGACGCGCCGCTGGTGACGCCGACCGTGGCGGCCCCCTCGACCCACGCCGCGTCGATCTCGTCGGCGCCGTCGACGAGGTAGGCACGCGGACACCCCCGCTCCCGGGCGACCTCCACGAGTCGCCGCGAGTTCGACGAGTTCGGCGAGCCGACGACGAGCACGACGTCCGCGTCTCCCGCGATCTGCTTGACCGCGGCCTGCCGGTTCTGCGTGGCATAGCAGATGTCGTCGGAGGGCGGGCTGACCAGGTTCGGGAAGCGCTCCCGGAGGCGGGCGACCGTCTCCATCGTCTCGTCCACCGACAGCGTCGTCTGCGACAGCCACGCCACGCGGTCCGGGTCGCGCACGCGGACGTCGGCGACGGCGTCCGGGCCGTCCACCAGGTGCACGTGGTCCGGCGCCTCACCGCTCGTCCCGACGACCTCCTCGTGGCCCTCGTGCCCGATGAGCAGGATGTCGAAGTCCTGCGCGGCGAACCGGCGCGCCTCGACGTGCACCTTGGTCACGAGCGGGCACGTGGCGTCGATGGTCCGCAACGCCTGGGCAGCCGCCTCCTCACGCACCGACGGGGGCACCCCGTGCGCCGAGAACACGACGATCGCGCCCTCCGGCACCTCCGCGTTCTCCTCGACGAACACCGCGCCCTTCGCCTCGAGCCCGCGCACGACGTGCGCGTTGTGGACGATCTGCTTGCGGACGTAGACCGGCGCGCCGTAGCGCTCGAGCGCCCGCTCGACCGTCTCCACCGCGCGGTCCACACCGGCGCAGTAGCCGCGCGGCTTCGCCAGCAGGACCCGTTTGCGGACGGTCGTCATGGCGTCATGGTACGGGCCGGGTCCCTTCGGGCCTGCCTCGCCGACGCGCGCCGCCAGGGGCTACGGTGCTCGCAGGCACGCCATCGCGCCGCATCCCGAAGCCGCCATCCCGAAAAGGGCCCGCCCACCTCCGGAGGACCGTGCCATGGGTGCCCTCCCCCGCCCGTCGCTCGTCTCGTTGGACGCGCAGCGGCCGCTCGCCCCCGCGTCCGGCCTGGTCAGCGCGGGGCTGCGGACGGTGCGCCGGCTGCCCGAGCACGCCGCCCGGCTGTCGCTGTTCGGCGTGCAGACCGCGCTGAACGTCGCCGCGTCTCTGCGCCGGGAATACCGCACGGTGCGCGAGGACGGGTGGGCCGCGGCACTGAGCCGACGACCCGACGGTGAGGAGCCGTTGGCCTTCCCGGGTCGTCGCGAGTCGCGGCTGGGCTGGCCGGAGGAGCCCGGGCAGCGAACTCCGCGGTCGGCCCGCGTCCACGAGGCGCCGTCGGCGGCGGCGCGCGAATTCGGCGCGCCCGGGGCCTCGAGCGACATCGTCGAGCGTGTGGAGGCCGATCTCGCCGAGGGGCCCGACGCGGCGGGCGAGGCGGACGCGCTCCCGGTCCCCGACTTCGATCACCTGACGATCGGCTCGCTCCGTGCCCGGCTGCGCCGGCTCTCCACGCCCGAGTTGCTGGCGCTGCGGGACTACGAGAAGGAGCACGCGAACCGGCTGCAGGTGATCACGATGCTCGACAACCGCATCGCGAAGCTCGACGCGGGCGAGCACGCGGGCACCGACGACACCGCGGAGACCCCCACCGACTGAGCGCACGACGCGGTCGAGGCGGACCCCCGGATGCCGCTGACCTCGTCGCCGGAGTCGCCGCTGCCGGTGCGCACCGTGGCGCAGGCCATCGCGCAGTGGGTCACGCGGCTCGGCCGGGTCTGGGTGGAGGGGCAGGTCACGGAGGCGGTGCGGCGCGCGAGCACCAGCACCGTGTTCCTCACCCTGCGCGACCCGGTCGCCGACGTCAGCCTCCGCGCCACGTGCGCGCGCGCGGTCTACGACGCGCTCACCCCCCCGCTGTCCGAGGGCGCGAGGGTCGTCGTGCACGGCAAACCGCAGTTCGTCCTCACCCGCGGGATCCTGTCCCTCGACGTCACGGACATCCGGCCGGTCGGCGTCGGCGAACTGCTGGCCCGGCTGGAGCGGCTCAAGGCGGTCCTCGCCGCCGAGGGCCTGTTCGCCACGGACCGCAAGCGGCCGCTCCCGTTCCTGCCCCGCACGGTCGGCCTGATCTGCGGACGCGGCAGCGCCGCGGAGCACGACGTGCTCGAGAACGCGCGGCGGCGCTGGCCCGCGGTGCGGTTCCGGGTCGAGAACGTCGCCGTCCAGGGCGCGTTCGCGGTCACCGAGGTGTGCGCCGCCCTGGACCGGCTCGACCTCGACCCCGACGTCGACGTCATCGTCGTCACCCGCGGCGGCGGCAGCGTCGAGGACCTGCTGCCGTTCTCCGACGAGGCGCTGGTGCGGCGGGCCGCGGCGGCGCGGACCCCGGTCGTCAGCGCCATCGGGCACGAGCAGGACACCCCGCTGCTCGACCTCGTCGCGGACGTCCGCGCCTCGACCCCCACCGACGCGGGCAAGCGCATCGTGCCGGACATCGCGGAGGAGCAGGCTCGGGTCGCGCAGCTGCGTGACCGGGCGCGCCGGGCGCTCACGGCACGGCTCGCGCGCGAGACGGCGTACCTCGACGCGCTGCGCCGCCGGCCGGCGCTCGTCGACCCGGTCGCCGGCCTCGTCGCCCCCCGGGTCAGCGAGATCGCGGCGCTGCGCGACCGGGCCCGACGCTGCTTCGACGCCGCGCTCACCAGGGCGGACGACGATCTCCGGCACACCCGGGCGCGGCTGCGCACGCTGTCGCCCGGAGCGACGCTCGACCGGGGGTACGCGGTGGTCCAGCGCGTCGACGGCATCGTCGTCCGGGATCCCCAGCAGGTCGCCCCCGGAGATCCGCTGTCCATCCGGGTCGCCGCCGGTCGCTTCGCTGCCCGGGCGACCGGACCGCCCGAGGGTGGCGCCGGGTGACCTGGCGCTGGGGCCAGTGGCGGTCGGTCCCGCGGCACCTCGTCGCTTACCGCCACCCTCGGCCGCAGTCCATGCATCCCCCGCTGGCCGGCAGGCCGCCGGCGACCGCACGGGTGAGCGTCACGGGGGCGGTCACCCACCGGAGCACGCCGCCGATCGCAGCACTGGTGATCGCGACAACGGTCGCGGCGGGACGAGTCATGGGGAGATCGTCACGCGCCGGTGGTTCGACGCCCAGCAACCCAGGGGCCTCGACCCAACCCGCCCCAGGTGTCGACCCGCCCCACCCCTGGGAGGGCGCGCGACGGGCGACCCTGGGTCGGCTGCGTCACGGCCCGACCGCGGCCCGCATGCGTTCGACGGCCTCGGCGACGATCGAGCGTGACGTGCCGAACGTGAGCCGGACGAACTCGCTGCCCGCCGTCCCGAAGTCCGCGCCCCCGCGCACGGCGAGCCTCCCGCGTTCGAGGAACGCGGTCGCCGGGTCGTCGAGGCCAAGCGCCGCGCAGTCGAGCCAGGCGAGGTAAGTCGCCTCGGGCGGACACCACCGGATCGCCGGGAGGCGCTCGGCCAGCAGACGTTCGAGGTCGGCGCGGACCACCTCGAGGTAGCGAAGGAGGTCGTCGAGCCAGCCGACGCCGTCACGGAAGGCGACCTCGGTGGCCGCGACGCCGAGGATCCCCGCGCCGTACGGGACTTCGGAGGGGACGCCGGCGAACGCCTCGGCGATCGCCGGAGACCCGGCGATCGCGAGGGCGCACTTGAGGCCCGGCAGGTTCCAGCCCTTCGAGGCGGAGACGACCGTGACGCAACGGGCGGCGGACTCCGCCGACAGCGTCGCCCACGGGACGAAACGACCGCCGCCCAGGACCAGGGGCGCGTGGACCTCGTCGGCGAGAACCGTGACGCCGTACCGGTCCGCGACGGCGGCGGCCGCCTCCAACTCCCGGCGGGAGAACACCCGGCCGGTCGGGTTGTGCGGGCTGCACAGCAGCCAGCACCGCGCCCCCCGGGCGAACGCGTCCTCCAGCGCGTCCAGGTCCAGCTCGTAGCGCCCGGTCGCCGCGTCCCGGGCCATCGGGGCCTCCACCACCCGGCGCCCGGCGTATCGGATCGTCGAGAAGAACGGCGGGTAGACCGGCGGGTTGATGACGACCCCGGCACCCGGCTGCGTGAGAAGCTCGATCGCGACGAGGACCGCGCGCATCACGTCCTGCACGCCGAGAACGCGGGCCGGGTCGACCTCGGCGCCGTACCGCTGCCTCGCGAAGCCGCAGTACGCCTCGGCGAGCCCGTCGAACCATGCGTAGCCGACGTCGCCGGCGCGGACCATGCGGTCGAGGGTGTCGCGAATCGGATCGGCGAGCGGGTAGTCCGTCTCGGCGACCCACATCGGCAGCACGTCCGCGGGGTGCTTGCGCCACTTCGCGCTGCGCCGCGTCCGCAGCGCCGCCAGGTCCAGATCGTCGAAGGGGTGACCCACGCCGCGGAACGCTATCCGCGGGCGGCGCGCCCGTTCGCACGGTCCACCGGGGACGAGTGCGACCTCGTAGCGTGGCTGCGTGACCGAAGAGGCGCCGGGCTACGAACACGCCCGCGACGAGCTGGCGGCCATCGTCTCGCGCCTGGAGGCCGGGGGCACGTCGCTGGAGGAGTCCCTCGCCCTGTGGGAGCGCGGCGAGGCACTCGCCGCGCTGTGCGAGCAGTGGCTCGCCGGCGCGCGTCAGCGCCTGGACGCCGCGCTGCGACGCGACGGGGGCGAGCCCGACCGATGAGCGGTGCGGGCGCCGCGATGGGGCCGCGGTGGGGGCGGCGGCGTCGTCTCAGCGCAGCGACGCCGCGAGCCGGGTCAGCTCGTCGTACGACGCCGTGCCGGTGACGACGACGGTGACGTCGGCGGTCCGGAGCACCAGCGAGCGCTCGTCGCCCGCCTCGCGGTGGCGCTTCTCCCACGTGCGGCCGGCGACCGCGAGCGTGCCGTCGACGAGCCCCTGCTTGGTCTCCCGGGCGACGAACGCGGCCGCCGGCGCGTTGCTCTCCTTCAGGGCCGCATACGCGTCGGACGGGGTGACGAACCCGATGCGCAGGTCGGCGACCCTCTGGTCGTCGCTGACGCGCAGCCGGGCGCTGGTCGCTCTCCACCGCGGCGGCAGCCCGTGCGGCGCGAGGACGTCGTACGGCGCGACCCGCTCCGCCGCCTGCACCTGCCGCTGGTAGTCGACGACCTTGACCGCCTCCGGGTTGGGGCGGGAGCCGAGAAAGACGAGGACGGCGGCGGCGGCGACCACGAGGCCCATCGAGCGCACCATGTCGCCGACCGTCTCGAAGCCCCGCGCGCGTCCCGCCACCCCCCCATCTTGCGTGACGCCTCGGCCGCGCCGGAGGCCCGACCCGATGCGGCGTCGCTGCGTACGCTGCGGATCGTGCGCCGCTCGCTCGTGCTCCTGCTCCTCGTCGGCGTCGCCGCCCTGCCCGCGGGCGCCGCCGTGTCCGGGTGCAGCGCCCGAGACGCCGGCGCGCGTCCGTCGCTCACCGCGCTCGCGGCGGCGTCGCTCACCGAGGCGTTCCGGGAGGCGGCGGCGCGGTACGACGCGGCCGACGTGCGGCTTTCCTTCGGCGGGTCGCAGGCGCTGGCCGCGCAGGTCGAGCAGGGCGTGCCGGCGGACGTCGTCGCAACCGCCGACGAGCCGACGATGGCGCGGCTGCGCTCCGCCGGCCTGGTCGACACGCCCCGGCCGCTGGCCGCGAACCGGCTCGTCATCGTGGTCCCCCGCGGCAACCCCCGGGGCATCGCCGCCGCGTCCGATCTCGCCCGCCCGGGGCTCGCGGTCGTCCTCGCCGCCCCGCAGGTGCCGGCGGGGCGGTACACCGCCCTCGCCCTCGCCCGCGCGGGCGTCCGGGTCACGCCGCGCTCGTTGGAGGAGAGCGTGCGCGGGGTGACCACGAAGGTGGGCCTCGGCGAGGCGGACGCCGGGATCGCCTACGCGAGCGACGTCGCGGCCGATGCGGCGCACCTCGCCTCCGTGCCGCTGCCGCAGGCGCCGCTCGCGCGCTACCTGGTCGCCACCACCCGCGCGTCGCGGCAGCCGGCCGCCGCGCGCGACCTGGTCGATTTCCTCACCTCGGCCGCCGGTCGGAGGCTGCTCGCCGCGCGCGGGTTCGCCCCGGCGGTCACCCCGCCGGTCAGCCCGCCGGTCACCGCGCCGGTGCCACGATGACCGGGCGCCGGGCGCCCCTGCCGCTGCTGGTCCCCGCCGTGCTCGCGGTCGGCTTCGTCACGCTCCCCCTCGCCGGGCTCCTGGTCCGCGCGCCGTGGACCGCGCTGCCCGCCCTGCTCACCGATCCCGCGCTGCTGACCGCGTTGCGGCTCTCCCTCGTCTGCTCGTCCGGGGCGCTCGCCGCGAGTCTGGCCCTCGGGGTGCCGCTGGCCTGGGTGCTCGCCCGCACCGAGTTCCGCGGCAAGCCCGCGGTGCGCGCCCTCGTGTTGCTCCCGCTGGTGCTCCCCCCGGTCGTCGGCGGGGTGGCGCTGCTGCTCGCGTTCGGGCGCGCCGGTCTCCTCGGCGCTCCGCTGGCGGCGGTCGGCATCACGCTGCCGTTCACGACGGCCGGCGCGGTCATGGCCGAGACGTTCGTCGCGCTGCCGTTCCTCGTGCTCGCCGTCGAGGGCGCGCTCGGGACGCTCGACCGCCAGCACGAGGAGGTCGCCGCGACGCTCGGCGCCGGTCCGCTGCGGGTGTTCGCCACCGTCACCCTGCCGCTGGTCGCGCCGGGGGTCGCCGCCGGCGCGGCGCTGGCGTGGGCGCGCGCGCTCGGCGAGTTCGGGGCCACGGTCACCTTCGCCGGGAACCTGCCGGGCCGCACCCAGACGCTGCCGCTCGCCGTCTACCTCGCGCTGCAGGACAACCCCGACGCGGCCGTCGCCGCGAGCCTGCTGCTGCTCGCGGTGTGCGCGCTGGTGCTCGTGGCCCTGCGCCGCACCTGGGCGGTGCGGCGGTGATCTCCCCGGTGAGTTCCGGGTGAGCTCCTGGCACGCTCCCGGTGAGCCCGCGACGGGCACGCGGGTCGCCGCGGACACCTCGCCGCCGGTGCTGCCGCCGGTGCTGCGCGCCACGCTGCGCACGGCGTACCTCGATCTCCACCTGGACCTCGCGGGCGGCGAGCGGGTCGCGCTGGTCGGCCCGAACGGCGCCGGCAAGACGACGGTGCTGCGCGTGCTCGCCGGGCTCGGCACGGCCCTGCCGGGGACGCGGGTCGTGCTCGACGGCACGGACGTCACCGCGGCGCCCCCGCCCGCGCGCCGGGTCGGCTTCGTGCCGCACACCGCCGCGCTGTTCCCGCACCTCACCGCGCTCGGGAACGTCACGTACGGCCTGCGCAGCCGCGGCGCGGGCCGGCGCAGCGCCGCCGCGGCGGGGTGGGACTGGTTGGACCGGCTCGGCGTCGCGGAGGTGGCCGACCGCCGCGCGCCGGAGCTGTCCGCCGGGCAGGCCCAGCGGGTCGCGCTCGCGCGGGCGCTCGCCCCCCGGCCGCGGCTGCTGCTGCTCGACGAGCCGCTCGGCGCGCTCGACGCGCAGACCCGCACCGAGGTACGGCGGCTGTTACGCGTGCACCTCGCGGCGTTCGACGGGGCGTGCCTGCTGGTCACCCACGACCCGGTCGAGGCGGTCACGCTCGCCGACCGCATCGTCGTCCTCGAAGCCGGGCGCGTCGTGCAGGACGGCGTCCCCGACGAGGTGACCCGCCGCCCGCGCTCGCGGTGGGTCGCGCGGCTGCTCGGCTGGAACGCCTGGCTCGGGACCACCACGCGCGAGGGCCTCGCCGTGCACGGCGGCCACGTGCTCGTCGCGGCGGACCCACTGCCGGCCGGGCAGCCGGCGATCGCGACCGTGCGCCCGGCCGCGGTCGCGGTCCACGTCGGCCACCCCGAGGGCAGCCCCCGCAACACCTGGAACGGCGTCGTCGACGAGGTCACCGCGAGCGGTTCCCGCTGGCGGGTCCACGTCGCGGCGACCCCGCCGGTCGTCGCCGAGGTGACTCCGGCCGCGGTGCGTGAGCTCGCCCTGACCGAGGGGCGTCCGGTGTGGGTCAGTGTCAAGGCGACGGAGGTGCGCGTGACGCCGGTGTAGGCGCCTAGGATTCGACGACAACCCGACGAGGCGCCGACCCGAAGGGCACCCGACCATGACCGACGAGAACGCGCTGCCGACGGCCCTGGCCGTCCACCGCGAGGCCCCGGACCGCAACCTCGCCCTCGAGCTCACGCGCGTGACGGAAGCGGCGGCGATGGCCGCCGGCCGCTGGGTGGGCCGCGGCGACAAGCACGGCGCCGACCAGGCCGCGGTCGACGCGATGCGCCAGCTGATCGGTACGGTGGGGATGAAGGGCGTCGTCGTCATCGGCGAGGGCGAGAAGGACGAGGCGCCCATGCTCTACAACGGCGAGGAGGTCGGCGCCGGAGTGGGGGCGGAGTGCGACGTCGCGGTCGACCCGATCGACGGGACCACGCTGACCGCCAAGGGCATGAGCAACGCGGTGTCCGTCATTGCCGTCGCGGAGCGGGGGTCGATGTACGACCCGTCCGCGGTCTTCTACATGGAGAAGATCGCGACCGGGCCGGAGGCCGCGGACGTGATCGACATCACCGCGCCGATCGCCGACAACATCGCGCGGGTGGCGAAGGCCAAGGGCGGCGAGAACGAGGACGTGACGGTCGTCATCCTCGACCGCGAACGGCACGGCGGCATCGTCCGGGAGGTCCGCGAGGCCGGGGCCCGGATCAAGTTCATCTCCGACGGCGACGTCGCCGGCTCGATCATGGCGGCGCTCCCGGACACCGGGGTCGACCTGCTCCTGGGCATCGGCGGGACGCCGGAGGGGATCATCTCGGCGTGCGCGCTCAAGTGCGTCGGCGGCTCCTTGCAGGGTCGGCTGTGGCCGCGCAACGACGAGGAGCGGCGCAAGGCCATCGACGCCGGGCACGACCTCGCCCGCGTCCTCACCATCGACGACCTGGTCCGCTCGGAGAACGTGTTCTTCGCCGCCACCGGGATTACCGACGGTGAGCTGCTGCGCGGGGTTCGCTACCGCGGCGGCGGAGCGACGACGTACTCGCTGGTGATGCGCTCCAAGTCCGGGACGCTGCGGTTCGTCGAGAGCCACCACCAGCTGTCCAAGCTGCGTGCCTACTCGACCATCAACTTCGACCGGCACCGCTGACCAGGCGCGCTCGGCCGCGCCTGGGCCGCGCCTCGGCCGGGCTCAGCCGCGCCGGCCGCGGCGAAGCTTCCGCCGCTTGGGCCGCTTCACCTCCACGCTGCCCATCAGGGCGACCGCCTGGACGTTGACCGTCAGCGCGTCCGGGTCGGGCGGCGTGGGCAGGCGGCACTCGCGGCTGCCGGCGATCGCCGTCCCGGTGAGGACGACCCGGACGCCCTCCGGAACCCGCAGCTCCACCGCCCCCAACACGGCGTACGCCTCGATCGTCACCTCGCGCCGGGCCACCGCCGCCTCGCTCAGGTCGAGCTCGACGGAGCCGAGGACTGCGACGACGCGCAGCCGCTCGGGGACGACCCAACGTCCCGTGCGGTTGGCGCCGGCGAGGATCGCCACGATCGGCCCGGTGTCGGCGCGAGACGCCGGAGTCGGGGCGACGGGACGCTCGGGCAGGTCGACGGTGAGGGCCGCGAGCTCCTCCAGCGTCTTCGCGGCATAGGCCCGCTCGACCCGCTCGTGCCCCTCGTCCACGGTTAACCGGCCAGCCTCCACCGCCCGGCGCAGCGCGTCGGCGACTCGCTCCCGGTCGGCGTCGGCGGCACGCAGAGGAACCCGGTCGTTGCGGTACGGCTCCACGTCGCTCAACAGTAACCCGCGCCCGCCGCACCTCGCGGCGAATCCGCGGCCCCCACTCAAGATCGACGGTATGGGCCGGGCGGCGTAGGCTGGTGCCTCGTGCAGCCGGCCATCGTCCTGCGCGGCGTCGTCAAGCGGTTCGGCACCATCACGACGGTGGCCGACCTCGACCTCACCGTGCCGCGGGCAAGTCGACCACGATGCGGCTGCTCACCGGACAGGCCCGCCCGGACGCCGGGACCATCACGGTGCTGGGCCACCCGCTGCCGCATGCCTCGAAACGCGCTCGGGCACGGATGGGCGTCGTCCCGCAGCAGGACAACCTGGACGTCGAGCTGACCGCGCGGCAGAACCTCGCCGTCTTCGCCCGGCTCTACCGCGTCCCGCGACCGCATCGACGCGCCGCGGTCGAGCGCGCCCTCGGGCTCGCGTCGCTGACCGACCGCGCGAACGCGAAGGTGAACGAGCTGTCGGGCGGGATGCGCCGCCGGCTGCTGATCGCCCGCGGTCTCGTGCACACCCCCGAGCTCGTGCTGCTCGACGAGCCGACCGTCGGCCTCGACCCGCAGGTGCGCCAGGAGCTGTGGGCCC
>DATGDX010000070.1:0-2988 GCA_035310665.1 Mycobacteriales bacterium
GCTGCGATCGGGGTCCGTGGTCGGCGCGCTGCTCGGTGTCGGCGTGCTGGTGTTGCCCGTCGTCGGCCTCTGGCTGCTGGTCGCGGAGCTGCGCTTCGGTGCGGCGACCGCGCGCCTGGCGCGTGAGCTCCCGGACCAAGCTCCGGAGGACCTGCCGCGCACCCCGTCCGGGCGGGTGGACCCGCGGGCCGCGGACCGGCTGTTCGAGCGGCGGCGAGCCGAGGTGGCGGCGGCACCGCAGGACTGGCGGGCGTGGTTCCGGCTCGCGCTGGCCTACGACGCGGCCAGGGACCGGCGGCGGGCGCGGGCGGCGATGCGGCGGGCGATCGCCCTCCACCGCACGGCAGCGCGCCCGTGACCCGCGAGCGGTGTTCAGCTGAGCGCCCGGACCAGGGCCGCGGCCGCCGCCGCGGCGACGACCACGACGAGGAACGGCGCGCGGACGGCGAGCGCGACCGCGGCCGCGAGCAGCCCGACGGCCCGCGCGTCCAGCACCAGCGACCGCCCGGTCGCGAACGTCTGGACGCCGACCAGCGCCGCGAGCAGCGCGACCGGCAGCAGCGCGGCGACCCGCTGGACCCGCGGCGAGGACAGCAGCGACCGCGGCAGCGACAGCCCGGCCAGCTTGAACAGGTAGCACCCGGCAGCGGTCACCAGGACGACGCCCCACGTCACCGCCGCCACCCGCCCGCGGCCACGGCGACCAGGCCGGCGGCCAGCACCGGCACCCCGGGCGCGGCGAACGGCACCAGCGCGAGCGCGACCAGCGCGCCGGCGACCGCGGTCCACCGCGACAGCGGGTCGCGCAGCTGGGGCACCAGCAGGGCGAGGAACGCCGCGGGGACGGCGGCGTCGAGCCCGAGCGCCGCCGGGTCGCCGAGCGCCTCCGCGCCGAGCGCGCCCAGCAGCGTCGCCAGGTTCCACACCACGTAGATCGACAGTCCGGTCGCCCAGAACGCCAGCCGCGCCGCCTCGCCCGCCGAGCGGGCGAGCGCCATCGCGGTCGTCTCGTCGATGACCAGCTGCGCCCCGATCACACGCTCGCCGAGGCCGCGCAGCCGCAGCAGCGAGGCGAGGCGCAGCCCGTAGAGCGCGTTGCGGCTGCCGAGCAGCAGCGCAGTCGCCACCCCGGAGACCGGTCCCCCGCCGGCGCCGAGCACCCCGACCAGGGCGAACTGCGAGGCCCCGGTGAATGCGAGCACGGACAGCGCGCAGGCCTGCGGCACGGAGAACCCGGCCGCGACTGCGACCGCCCCGAACGATACGCCGTACGTCCCGACCGCGGTGCCCACCCCCACGGCGTCCCGGACCACGATCCGCGGCGCGTCCGCGCTCACCGTGGCGGGCCGACGTGCTGATCCAGCCACTCGGTCAACGGGCGCAACCGGCGCCACGCGGCACGTACCTCCTCCACCGACCCGCCGCCGTCCAGCGTGCGCAGCGCCACCAGCGTCCGGAACCGCAGCAGCTCGATCCGCGGATGGTCCGCCGGGTAGCCGCGGGGGCGGGTCTTGAGCCGCTCGCCCTCCACCGCGAACCCCTCGTCGCGCAACCGGTCCAGCACCCGCTCCAGCGCCGGCCCGGTGACGTCGTCTGCGACCGCCGCCCGCAGCCGCTCCACCTGGTCCGGCGTCGTCGCGTGGTAGCCACCCGCGACGAGCACCCCGGCGGCGGACAGCTGCACGTAGAAGTCGCCGACGAGCGCGCCCTGGTGCGTCTTGTACGGCGACTTGTCCCGGCTGAACCGCACGTCCCGGTACGGGCGGAACATCGACCCCGGCCCGAACGCCGGCTCGAGCGCCCCGAGCAGCGACTGCATCGGTGCCTGCACGCAGCGTTCGTAGACCTCGCGGTGCGCCGTCCAGTACGCCTTGCTGTTGTCCGCCTCGAGCCCCTCGTAGAACTCGAGCGCCTCGTCCGGGAAGGTCATGCGGTCTCCCCACGATCTGCACTCGCCGTTTTCCCCACGGCCGTCATCCCCACCCGCCATCCCCACCCGCCGTCGTGCCGCCACCGGGCCTCCGCCGCGCCCTCGCGACCTATGCTCAACCGCCATGGCCGAGCCGACCGTCGACCCCGTGTTCCGCAGCGACGTCAGCGTCGAGTTGGTCAAGGCGAACGCGCAGGACTCCGACGTCGTCTGGGCCGCCCGCGTCTCCACTCAGGGGGAGCGGTCGTTGCAGGCGGCGGACGAGGACCCGGAGCGCTCCCGCGGCCTGATCCACTACCTGCTGCGTCAGCGGCACGGATCCCCGTTCGAGCACAACTCGCTCACGTTCCTCGTCTCCGCGCCCATCTTCGTCTTCCGTGAGTTCCACCGGCACCGCATCGGGTGGAGCTACAACGAGGCCAGCGGCCGCTACCGCGAGCTGGAGCCGGTCTTCTACCTCCCCGGCCCCGAGCGGAAGCTGACGCAGGTCGGCAGGCCCGGACACTACGAGTTCGTCGCCGGCACCCCGGAGCAGCATGCGGTCGTCGGCGAGGCGGTGCGGCACGCCTGCCTGTCGGCGTACGACGCCTACCGGCGGATGCTCGACGCGGGCGTCGCGCGCGAGGTCGCCCGGACCGTGCTGCCCGTCGGGACCTACTCCTCGATGTACGCGACGTGCAACGCGCGCTCGCTGATGGCGTTCCTGTCGCTGCGGACGCACCGGGAGGGCGTGCGCTTCCCGTCGCATCCGCAACGCGAGATCGAGATGGCCGCCGAGCGGATGGAGCAGCACTGGTCGCGGCTCATGCCGATCACGTACGACGCGTTCAACGCCGCCGGCCGGGTCGCCCCCTAAGCACTTGCCGTCATCACCTCGTCACGGAGCGGAGTCGTGGGGTATAGTGGCGCGTGATCCCGCCGCTGCCCGACCCCCGACGGAACAGCGGCGGGATCCCGCTTCCGCGGGAATTCGGTCCCGGTCCGGTACCTTCTCTCGTCATGGCCACACCCTTCGGGCGGGTCCTGACCGCGATGGTCACGCCGTTCACGGCGACCGG
>DATGDX010000071.1:0-1868 GCA_035310665.1 Mycobacteriales bacterium
CGCGACGCAGACGCCGCACCCCTTGCACAGCACCTCGTTGACGACGGCGGTGTTGGTGTCGGCGTCGAACGACAGCGCGCCGAACGGGCACAGGCCGATGCAGACGTGGCAGCCCGAGCACGCCGAGACGTCGACGTACGCCGTCCTCGGCTCCAGCTCGACGAACCCGCGGCTGACCAACGCGAGCACCTCGGCAGGGCCGCGCCGGCCTGCGCGACGGTGTCGGGAATGTCCTTCGGGCCCTGACAGACGCCGGCGAGGAAAACCCCGTCGGTGAACGTCGACACCGGGGCGAGCTTCGGGTGCCGCTCGGTGAAGAAGCCCTCCGGCCCGCGGGTGATGTTCAGCAGCCGGCTCACCGCGTCGGCGTCGGCCTGCGGCTCCAGCGCGACGGAGAGCACGACCATGTCCACCGGTATGCGCCGCACGGTGCTGGCGAGGGTGTCCTCCGCGCGGATGACGAGCTTGCCCTCCTCCGCCGGCGACATCGCCCAGGCGCTGACCTCGGCGACGCGGCCGCGGATGAAGTGCACGCCGTCCTTGCCGACCTTGCCGTAGAACTCCTCGTACCCCTTTCCCGGCGTGCGCATGTCGATGTAGAAGTTGTAGATGTCCGCACCGGTCCGCTCCTTGAGCAGGTGGGCGAGCTTGAGCGAGTACATGCAGCAGACGCGCGAGCAGTAGGAGTTGTAGCGCACGTCGCGCGAGCCGACGCAGTGGATGATCCCGACAGTGCGCGGCTTCCCGCCGGAGCGCAGCACGACCTGCCCCTGCGTCGGGCCGGAGGCGTTGAGCAGCCGCTCGACCTCGAGGCTGGTGTAGACGTCGGGGTAGGTGCCGTAGCCGTACTCGGGGACCCGCCGCGCGTCGAAGGGCTTGAAGCCGGTGGCGGCGACGATCGCCCCGACCTGCAGCTCCACCTCGCGGTCGGGCTTCGTCAGGTCGATGGCGTTCGCCTCGCACACCGCGACGCACTGCCCGCACTCCGAACAGAGGCCGCAGTCCAGGCAGCGGGCGGCTCCCTGCCGGGCCTCCTCCTCCGACAGCGGCGGCTCGACGACGTCGAAGCCGTGCGGTTCGGGGTCGACCGTGGCTCGGTCGGCGAGCCGCTCGTGGTGGGCGGGCTGCGGCCGGCGGGCAAGCGTGGCCGCCTTGTCCGCGACCGGCAGCCGGACGTCGAACCCGGTCGCGTCCGCCTGCCCGGTGCGCAGCCAGGTGTCGATGGCGTGCGCCGCCCGCTGCCCACGCCCGACCGCGTGGGCGATGTCGAGCGCCCCGGACACGACGTCACCGACCGCGAAGACCCAGGGCACGGCAGTCTGCAGCGTGTCCGGGTCGGCCTCGACGGTTCCGCCTCGCGTGGTCGCGATGTCCCCGAACGCTGCGGTGTCGGGGGTGAGCCCCACCGCGGCGATCACGGTGTCGCAGGCGACGACGAACTCGCTGCCGGGGATCGGCTCGGGACGGCGGCGGCCGGAGGCGTCGGGCACCCCGAGTTGGGTCCGCACGCAGCGCAGCCCAGCCACCCGCCCGTGTTCGTCGCCGACGACCTCGACCGGCGCGACCTGGAAGAGGAATCGGGCCCGCTCCCCCGCCGCGGCCTCGATCTCGTCCTCGTGCGCGGGCATTTCCTCGCGTCCCCGTCGGTAGGCGACGAGCACCTGGGCCGCCCCGAGGCGACGGGCCGTGCGCGCCGCGTCCATCGCCACGTTGCCGCCGCCGACGACGACGGCGCGCGCGCCGCCGAGATCCGCGGGCTCACCCCGCTTGACGGCCTCGAGGAACGTCAGGGCGCTGACGACGCCCTCGAGGTCTTCGCCGGGCACGTCGAGCCGGGTCGGCGACGGTGCTCCGGTGGCCAGCAGCAC
>DATGDX010000072.1:0-9766 GCA_035310665.1 Mycobacteriales bacterium
ACCCCGGCGCGGCGAACCGTGACCGCGGCCCGCTTCACGGTGCGCGCGGCGAGCCGGTTTCGGGGGCGGCTGGCGCTGAGCACCCGTTGCCCCGCGACGGGCGGGATGTGCGTCGGGTCGACGCGGAGGAACTCCGACAGCGTGCGTGCGTAGCCGGCGGCGTCGCGCACCAGGTCGTCGAACGCCAACACGAGCAGTTGCTCGCGCGGGAAGTGGGCGAGGTAGCGCGACAGGTGCGAGCCGTAACGCCCCTGCTCGAAGACGTCCGGCTGCCGGCACTCCATCAGCTCCTCGAAGCTGCCCCGGAAGCGGTCGTTGCGCAGCAGGAAGAGGTAGTGCGAGAACGCCCTGTCGACCGGGTTGCGCAGCGAGGCGACGAGCTGCAGCGCCGGGTTGTACGCCGCCATCCGCGCTGGTGCCTCCGGGGACCCGATGTAGGTGTTCGACACCTCGCCGGTCACCGTGGCGCCGCGCGCGGCACCGTCGGGGAACAACCGGTGGTACCACTCGACGCCGCGGTCGAAGTTCTGGTCGAAGTACGTCGTCTCCTTGGCGCTGGCCATGCACACCTCGGGGTGCGCGGCGAGCACCTCGTACACCCACGTCGTCCCGGACTTGCCGGGCCCGATGACCGCGAACGTGACCTTCGGTGTCACCGCCCGATCGCGGGGCGGGGTCTGCGGCGAGGACGTCGGCATCATCCCCGTCGCCCTTCCGCCGCGCCGTTGCGCCGGGCCGCGTCCGCGCCCAGCGCGGTCCAGGTCGCCCGCTCCGCGCTGAACGAGGGGTTGGCGAGGTCGTAGGTGAACCGGTCGTAGCTGCGCAGCAGGACGCCGCGGATGCCGGGAACCGAGACCATCGCGTCGTACCACTGCCGCAGCTTCTGCGGCGACCACATCGAGTCGGGCTGCGAGTCCATCCGGTCGTCCCCCGCGAAGCTGGTGTGCAGCACGACCGGGACGCCCGGCGACAGCCGCTGCACGATCTGCACCCGGGTCCGCACCTCCGCGGCGAACCGGTTCGGGTCGAACCCCCCGCTGCCGTCGCTCGCCGTCACCGTGGCGTGCACGATGTCGGTCTCGCCGGGGCCGTACTGGTAGTCGCGCCACGTGCCCGCCTTCGGGTGGTCACGGCCGGGCTGCTCGAACGGGCGCATGAACCCGCCGTAGTAGACGGACACCGGTGTCGTGGGGAACCACTTCTTGGCCACGTCGTACATCCGCACCCGGTCGGCGTGCACGGCGTACTCCATCACCTCGTGCCCGAGGAACAGCACGTCGAGCCGGCCGTCGAGGTCGGAGACCCCGTCGCCGTTCAGGTCGGTGCGCGCGAACTCGCGCTCCGCGCCGGAGGGGTCGAACCGGCCGTTGTCGTCGTACCAGACCCCGCCGCCCGAGGCGACGCTGTAGGAGACCCGGATGCCGTTGCGGTGCAGGTCGGCGAGCAGCTCGTAGTAGGCCTGTGGGTTGCGCTCGAACCTCTTCGCGATCCCCTGGTTGTTCACGACGTAGTTGACGCCCATCCGGCGCAGCTCGCGGATGCGGGCGCGGGTCGCCTCCTGCGCCTCGTAGCCGTTGTCCCCCGGTTGGCACGAGCCGTAGCAGCGGCTCTGCTGCAACCCGGCGGCGTAGAAGCCGAACAGCAGTCGGGGCAGGCAGAGGGCCTTCGACGCGGCGGGTGGTGTGGGCACCTCCGTCGGCGCGGGGCTTGGCGCGGGCGCGGGGACGGGGGTGGGCCTGCGAGCGAGCAGCAGACCGGCGACGACGGCGCCGACGAGCGCGAGGACGGCGACGACGGCGACCACCAGCCGGCGCCGCCGGCGCGGGCGGGCCGGCGGGGACGGCGGGGCGGCCTCCTCGACCACGATCGGTGTGGGCATCCGGTCGCTCACGTGGAAACCGAATCAGGGCGGGCGGGGGGGCGCGCAGGACTGGTCGCGTCGGTCGCGGTCACAGAGCGGGCGGTCACACAGGGGAGAGCCGGCGGCCTCGCGGGCTATGCCCGCGGACCCTCGCGCGGCGGGCGGCGCGGTCTGCGGGGCGCCTCGGAATGTCAGTCCCGGGTCACTCCTGCCCGCCGAAGCTGCCGGTCGTGCTCACCAGCGTCCCCGCCTCGCCGGCGAGGATCGCCTCCGCGTCCTCGAGCGCGCCGATCGCGCCGATGCCACCGGTCCGGTCGACGAACCGGCACACCGCCTCGACCTTCGGGGCCATCGATCCCGCGGCGAACTCCTCGGCGCGCAGCTCGTCCGGCCTCGCCGAGGTGATCTCGTGCGCCTCGGGGGTCCCCCAGTGCCGCATCACCGCGGGAACGTCGGTGAGCAGCAGCAACGCGTCGGCCTCCAGCGCCTCGGCGAGGACCGCGGCGGCGCGGTCCTTGTCGATGACCGCCTCCACGCCCCGCAGCGCCCCGCTGTCCGTACGCACGACCGGGATGCCGCCGCCGCCGGAGCACACGACGAGGACACCCGCCTCGACGAGCAGACGAATCGTCTTGATCTCGATGACGCGTTTCGGCTCGGGAGACGCCACGACCCGCCGCCAGTGCCCGTCGTCGGCGGCGACCGCCCACCCCCGCTCCGCGGCGAGGTGCTGCGCCTGCGCCCGGGTCAGCACGGGGCCGACGAACTTCGTCGGAGTGGCGAACGCGGGGTCGTCGGGCGCCACGAGGGTCTGGGTCAGCAGCGTCGCGACCTGCCGGCCGGGCAGTTGGTTCTCGAGCTCCTGCGCGATCAGGTAGCCGATCATCCCTTCGGTCTCGGCACCGAGGACGTCGAGCGGGTACGGCGAGGACAGCACCGGGTCCGCGACGCTCTGCAGCGCGAGCAGCCCCACCTGCGGGCCGTTGCCGTGCGTGACGACGACCTCGTTCTCCTGCGCCAGCGGGGCGAGCGCCGCGACCGCCGTCTTCACGTTGGCCCGCTGTGCGTCCGCGTCGGGACGTTCCCCGCGCCGCAGCAGCGCGTTGCCGCCCAGCGCCACGACCACTCGCATCGGACCCACCCCTTTCCGCAGGATCTGCCTCGGCGCACTCCCCCTGACGGGTCCCACCCGGCACCCCCGGGGGGACCACGACGTTGGGTTCACCGTCGCCCGAACGGCGTAGCCGGATCAGGGTCGAAGGTCCGATTGGGCCCCGCGAAGGTCCCGCCCCGCCGCTCGCTCGCCCGCGCCGACGCCCGGATCGCGCCGACCGACCGCCCGACCGGTGCGACCAGCTCCGCGGTCAAATCCAGGAGGACAGCCACATCCTCGCCCTCCACTGCGCATAGGGCAGGACCCTCGCGGCGAGCACCGGGTAGAGGTAGAAGAAGTTCAGGACGACGACGACGAGGTAGGCGCCCGTCGCCGCGGCCGCCCACCGGCGGCGCCTCGTCCCCGGTGATCCCAGCAGCATCCCGATCCCGAGGGTCACCGCGAGCACCAGGAACGGCAGCATCGGGAGCGCGTAGAACAGGAACATCGTGCGGCCGGGTGTCGCGAACCACGGCAGCCAGCCCGCGCCCACCCCCACCAGCACCGCGGCCGCGCGCCAGTCGCGCCGCGACACCCACAGCCACGCCATGGCGACCAGGGCCGGAATCGCTGCCCACCAGATCGCGGGCGTCCCGATCGCCAGGACCTCGCGCGCGCACGTGTCGGCCGTGCACCCGAGGTGGCCGAGCCGTGGGGAGGTGTAGAAGTACGACACGGGGCGGACCAGGGCCAGCCAGCCGAACGGGCTGGACTCGTAGGGGTGCTTCGCCTCCAGCGTGATGTGGAAGTGGTAGATCTCCGCGTGGTAGTGCCACCACGAGCGCAACGCGGCCGGGACGAACGGCCACGACGTCGTCCGTCCGTCGGCCCACTGGCGGTCCCAGCCGCCGCCCGTCGCGAACCAGCCACCCCAGGACGCGACGTACACCGTCGCGGGAAGCAGCCCCAGGGCCAGCACCACGGGCAGCGCGTCGCGGCGCAGCGCGGCTCGGAGCGGCGCGCGGCTGCCGGCGGCGCGCCGCGCCCCGACGTCCCACGCGAACGCCAGCGCGGCGAACGCGACGACGTAGAACGCCGCCGACCATTTGGTCCCGAGCGCGAGTCCCAGGCACGCGCCGGCGCCCACCCGCCACCAGCGGACCCCGAGCCTCGGCCCACCCCGGTCGAACCCGGCGGCCTGCCCCTCGAGCGCCGCGGCGAGCCGGGCCCGGCCGGTGTCCCTATCGACGACCAGGCACCCGAACGCCGCGACGATCCAGAACATCACGAAGATGTCGAGCATCGCGATGCGGCTGTGCACGAAATGCAGGCCGTCCAACGCGAGCAGCAGGCCGGCGGCGGATCCGAGCAGCGTGGAGCGGGTCATCCGGCGCGCCGTCCGGGCGAGCACGAGCACGGACAGGCTCCCGACCAGCGCCGCGGAGAAGCGCCAGCCGAAGCTGCCGACCCCGAACAGCTGCTCGCCGACAGCGATCATCCACTTGCCCACCGGTGGGTGGACGACGAACGCGGGACCACTCGCCCAGATGTCGTCGCGGCCCGCGAGCAGCGCGGCGTTGGCCCGCGCGACGTCGACGGTGGCCCGCTCGTGGCCGAAGCGCAGCAGCGCGAGCGCGTCCTTCGCGTAGTACGTCTCGTCGAAGATGACGGCTCGGGGGAGCGCCAGCCGATCGAAGCGGAGGTACGCCGCGAGCAGCGTGACGAGGCCCGGGCCCAGCCATCCCCACGCGCGGTCCCCGGGTAACGGCGGCAGGAGCGGCGCGCGCCGGGTCGTCGCCGGCGTCCGGGGAGCCCGTGCGGCGGACGTCGCGACCACCGCGCCATGGTAGGAACGCGCGGGGGAGGACCATGGGGCCGTGGCCGGGCTTCTCGTCGTCGCCGCCGCCCCGATCGGAAACGCCGCCGACACCCCCCCTCGGCTGGCCGACGAGCTCGCCCGCGCGGACGTCGTCGCGGCCGAGGACACCCGACGACTGCGCCGCCTGCTCTCCGTGCTGGGCCTCCCGTCGCCGCCGCGCGTCGTCTCGTACTTCGAGGGCAACGAGGGCAGGCGGACCGACGAGCTCGTGGCCGCGCTCCGCGACGGCGCGCGCGTCCTGCTGGTGTCCGACGCGGGGACCCCGGGCGTGTCCGACCCCGGCTACCGGCTCGTGTCCGGGGCCATCGAGGCGGGAGTCGCGGTGACCGTCGTCCCTGGGCCATCCGCGGTGACCGCGGCTCTCGTCGTCTCCGGTCTGCCGGTCGACCGCTGGTGCTTCGAGGGCTTCCTGCCGCGGCGGCGCGCGGAGCGGGCGCGCCGGCTTGCCGAGCTGGCGGCGGAGCGCCGGACGATGGTGTTCTTCGAGGCTCCGCGCCGGCTGGCGGCGGCGCTCGCCGCGATGGTGGAGGCGTTCGGCCCGGACCGCGCGGGTGCGGTCTGCCGGGAGCTCACCAAGACGCACGAGGAGGTGGTCCGTGGGCCGCTCGCGCAGCTCGCGAGCTGGGCGGCGGGCGGGGTCCGGGGCGAGACGACGGTCGTCGTCGCCGGAGCCGGCGCCGCCGCCGCGGCCGGTGCCGGCGACCCCGGCGAGCTCGTGGCGCGGGTCGCCGAGCGGGAAGCGGCGGGCGAGACCCGGAAGGCGGCGATCGCCGGCGTGGCGGCGTCCGCCGGTGTGCCGAAGCGGGCGGTGTACGACGCCGTCCTCGCCGCCCGCGCACCGTCCGAAGGCACGGAGCGATAGCGGTCGCAAGGGGCAGGTCGTGGGGACCATGGTCGCCCCGGCGACGCGAAACCCTCACGGCCTCATGGTCCGTAGACTCGTGGAGTGGTCGCACAGAAGGCGTTCTACGTCACGACGCCGATCTACTACGTCAACGACGTGCCGCACATCGGGCACGCGTACACGACGGTGGCGGGCGACGTGCTCGCCCGGTGGCACCGGCAGCGCGGCGAGCGGGTGCACTTCCTGACCGGCACCGACGAGCACGGCGAGAAGATCCTGACGGCCGCCGCCGCGCACGGGATGACGCCGCAGCAATGGTGCGACCACATGGTGGAGACCGCGTGGCTGCCGATGCTCGCGGCCATCGACGTCGCGAACGACGATTTCATCCGGACCACCGAGCCGCGGCACACCGAGCGCGTGCAGGAGTTCCTCCAGCTGCTCTACGACAAGGGCGAGGTCTACAAGGGCACCTACACCGGGCCGTATTGCGTGGCCTGCGAGGAGTTCAAGCTCCCGTCCGAGCTGGTCGACGGGGTCGACTGCCCGGTGCACGGCCGGCCGGTGAACGAGCTGTCGGAGGACAACTACTTCTTCCGGCTGTCCGCCTACACCCCCCGCCTCCTCGAGCACTACGCGCGGCACCCGGAGTTCGTGCAGCCGGAGAGCGCGCGCAACGAGGTGGTCAGGTTCGTGGAGGGCGGGTTGCAGGACCTCAGCCTGTCGCGCTCCACCTTCGACTGGGGCGTACAGGTCCCGTGGGACCCGAGCCACGTCGTCTACGTGTGGATCGACGCGCTGCAGAACTACATCACCGCGGTCGGGTGGAACACCGACCCGGAGCAGTTCGAGCGGACCTGGCCCGCCGACGTGCACCTCGTCGGCAAGGACATCCTGCGTTTCCATGCCGTCATCTGGCCCACGATGCTGATGGCCGCCGGCCTCGCCCTGCCCCGGACCGTGTTCGCGAACGGCTGGTTGCTCGTCGGCGGGGAGAAGATGTCGAAGACGAAGCTGACCGGCATTCCGCCGCAGCAGGTGGTCGACCACTTCGGGTCCGACGCCTACCGCTACTACTTCCTCCGCGAGCTGTCCTACGGTCAGGACGGGTCGTTCTCCTGGGAGTCGATGGCCGCGCGCTACACCTCGGAGCTGGCCAACGACTTCGGCAACCTCGTCTCGCGGCTGGCCGCGATGGTCGTCCGTTACCGCGGCGGGCGGCTGCCCGCGCCGGTCGACGAACCGCGGCTGTCCGAACAGCTGGCCGCCACCGCCCGGGTCGCGGACGAGCGGATGCGCGCCCTGGACTTCCAGGGCGGGCTCGACGCCGTGTTCGCCTTCGTCAAGGCGGTGAACGGCTACGTCACCGAACAGCAGCCGTGGGTCCTCGCCAAGGATCCCGACCGCGCGCGTGACCTCGACCGCGTCCTCTACGCGGCCGCGGATTCCCTGCGTGCCCTCGCGGTCCTGCTCAACCCGGTCATGCCGAAGGCGAGCGGGAAGCTGTGGGCGTCGCTGGGCGCCGAGGAGCACCTCGGCCCGCTCGCCGGCCAGCTCGTGCAGGACGCCGGCGACTGGGGTCGGTTGCCCGCGGGCGCGACGGTGACGAAGACCGAGGTGCTGTTCCCCCGCCTCGAGGACAGCCGCCTCGAGGACAGCCGCCTCGACGACAGCAGCCCGTGATGGACGGCGACCCGCTGCCGGTCGACGTCGTCGACAGCCACTGCCACCTCGACCTCATGAAGGTGCCGGTCGCGGACACGCTCGCCGCGGCGCGCGCGGTCGGGGTCCGTCGGGTCGTGACGGTCGGGTACGACGTGGACAGCTCGCGCTGGTGCGCGCGGACCGCGGCCGAGCACGACGCGTTGTCGGCCGCAGTGGCCGTGCACCCGAACGGCGCGCACCTCGCGGACGAGGCGGCGTACGACGAGATCGCACGACTCGCCGCCCTCCCGCAGGTGCGCGCGGTCGGGGAGACGGGGCTGGATCACTACCGGTCCGGTGCGGAGCGCTGGCCGCGGCAGGAGGAGTCGTTCCGGCGGCACATCGCGCTCGCCAAGCAGGCCGGCAAGGCCCTGGTGGTGCACGACCGCGACGCGCACGCCGACGTGCTCCGCGTGCTGGCGGCGGAGGGGGCGCCCGATCCCACGGTCTTCCACTGCTTCTCGGGAGACGCGGCGCTGGCGGCGACGTGCGTCGACCGCGGATACGTGCTGTCCTTCGCCGGGAACGTGACCTTCAAGAACGCGCAGAACCTGCGGTCGGCCGCGGCCGTCGTCCCGCTCGACCTGCTGCTCGTGGAGACCGACGCGCCGTTCCTCACCCCCGTTCCGTACCGCGGGCGGCCGAACGCTCCGGCCCTCGTCGCCCTCACCGTGCGCGCCGTCGCGGCCGCCCAGCACCGCGACGTCGCCGAGGTCGCGGCGGCCGTGGCGTCGACCGCGGACCGGGTCTTCGGACCCTCGCCTTCGGGACCTTCCTCCACTCTGGGCCCGCCGGACGGCTCAAAGCGCGAGTAGCGCTCCACCTACACCCTGCTGTGTGAACTTTCTCACGCGTCTTCTCCCACTTGCTCGGTTTACCACCCGCGTCGGCGTTCGTTACGGTCGTTCCTGACCGCCGGGATCGGGGCTCCTTCTGCTCCTCGGCTCCACCGCACCGGCCGGCCGTGATGCGAGTTGTGCGTCGTCGCGAGCCACCGGGTGCGGGTTCTTGCTGTGCGCCATGCGTTGGGCGCTCCGTGCCCGGAACCCCCCCGTTCCCCCCGCGAGGTCCGACCCATGCGAGCGTTGTCCCGCCGATCCCCCGCGGCGCTTGCCGTCTCCGCCGCCGTCACCGGCGGCGTCGTCGGCACCGCCGCCGTCGTCGCCGGCGTCACGAAGGACGTCATCGTCACCGTCGACGGCGCCTCCCGCACGGTCCACACGTTCGGGGACACCGTCGGGGACGCGCTCGACGCCGCCGCCGTCGACGTCGGCTCGCGGGACCTCGTCGTCCCGGCCCCGGACGCTCCGGTCCGCGACGGTGGCTCCGTCAGCGTCCGGCACGCCCGACCGCTCACCCTCACCGTCGACGGGCGGCGGCGGACGGCGTGGGTCACGGCGACGAGCGTCGACGAGGCCCTCGACCAGCTCCGCGTCCGCGCCGACCGCGCCGCCCTGTCCGCCTCCCGCTCCCGGCGGATCCCGCGCGACGGCATGGACCTCACCGTGGAGTTCCCGGACCGGGTCACCCTGGTCGCCCGCGGCCGCACCGTCACGGTCACGTCCACGGCGTCGACCGTGGGCGACGCGCTCCGCCAGCATCGGGTCCGTCTCGGCCCCGCCGACCGGGTGTCGGTGCCGCTCGGCGCCGCCCTGCGCGAGGGTCAGACGATCCGCGTCACCCAGGTCGTCCACCAGCGGGTCCAGCAGCGCGTCGCGACGGCGCCCCCGGTCGTCCGGCGCCCGACCGCGGCGCTCTTCCGAGGGGACACCAGGGTCGCGCGTCCGGGACGCGGGGGGCAGCTGCTGCGGGTCAGCGACGTCACCGTCGTCGACGGCAGACCGGTGAAGCGCGCCGCGGTGGCCTCCCGCGTGCTCACCACCGCGGTGCCGCGCATCCTGCACGTCGGGGTCCGGGCCGCGCCGATGCACGTCGCTGGCGCGGACGGGCTCAACTGGGCGGCGCTGGCGCGGTGCGAATCGGGCGGCAACACCGGCGCCGTCTCGGCCGGGGGCACCTACCGCGGGCTCTACCAGTTCAGTATGTCCACGTGGCGCTCGGTCGGCGGGGCCGGCGACCCCGCGAACGCGGCGGCGGGGGAGCAGACCTACCGGGCGAAGGTGCTGTACGCGCGCTCCGGCCGCGCGCCGTGGCCGATCTGCGGCCGGCACCTGTAACCCCCGGCGACGACCAGCCCGCGCTGCTCGGGCCCGCGCAGGTGCGGGCGCTCGCCGCCCGGCTGCGCCTGCGGCCGACGAAGGCGCTGGGGCAGACCTTCGTCGTGGACCCGAACACGGTCCGCCGGATCGTGCACACCGCCGCGCTCGACCCCGCGGACGTCGTCGTCGAGGTCGGCCCCGGGCTCGGCTCCCTCACCCTCGCCCT
>DATGDX010000073.1:0-7667 GCA_035310665.1 Mycobacteriales bacterium
GAAGGCGAGGGTCTTTCCGGTGCCGGTGCGGGCCTGGCCGATCAGGTCGGACCCTTGGAGGGCCAGCGGCAGGGCGAGCGTCTGAATCGGGAACGGTTCGGTGATGCCGACGGCCGCGAGGTCGTCGGCCATCTCGGGGAAGACGCCGAGGTCTCGGAAGGTAGTCAGGAGATTACGCCTCTCTTCGTGTCGCCCGGGGCGCGGGGTGCGTCGCGGCGCGGGAAGGCCGGTCCGGCACCGACGTGACCCACCTGACAGGGGGCTCACGGGGGACCCGCCACATCCGCGCACGGCCGCACCGGCGGCACTCGGGCGCCGCGGTGGCCTGGTTGCCACCGCTCGCGATGCTCAGTCTAGCCGATCGGGTGCTCGATCATCGGAGGGCAGGCCCGGCGCGACGGGATGACGCGCCGGGCGGGGCGCAGAGGGATACCGCGCCGGGCGGGGCGCAGAGGGATACCGCGCCGGGCGGGCGCAGAGTGTCATGCGCGGGCGCGTCGGGTGCCGGAGACGAGGAACACGAGGAGGGCGGCGACGGCCACCGAGATGATGAAGGCGATGGTGCCGCCCAAGCCGATCGCGTTCGCGATCAGGCCGCCGACCACGGCGCCGACCACGCCGAGGAGGATCGTCATGAGGATGCCCATCGGGTTCGCGCCGGGGACGACGAGCCGACCGAGCGCTCCGACGATGAGGCCGATCACGATGTACCAGAGGATCTGCACGGCGGGCGCCCTTCTCGAGACGGATGCGCGGGATGCGCCGGCTGCTTCCTTCCCCGATCAGTCTCGATCAAGCGGGTCGACGGTGAGGTGGGAGGCCTGCGGCCGAACTGTTATGGCATCTACATCGCGCCGAAGCCGACCCGGCGGGCCTCGGGCTCCCCGATCTCGACGTAGGCGAGTTTTCCGATCGGGACGACCACCTTGCGGCCCCGCTCGTCGGCCAACGTCAACGTCTCGCCAGTCGAGATCGCCTCAGCGACCAGCCGCTCGACCTCCTCCGGCGTCTGCGCGCTGTCGAGGACGAGCTCGCGCGGCGCGTACTGCACGCCGATCTTGACCTCCATCGCCCGCTCCTCCCGTCCCGGCGCGCTGCCTCGGACAGCCCCTCCGCGCCGCCGCTCCCGCAGGCTAGCCGAGAGCGCCTCAGGCGGTGCGGGGGAAACCGCGGATGCCGCGCCACGCGAGCGCGGCGAGAAGACGGACGGCGCGCTCCTTCGAGACCCGCCCGTTGGAGGCGAGCCAGTAGCGGGCGCTCACCTCGGCGAGTCCGGCCAGGCCGACAGAGAGCAGCCGGGCCTCCTCGGCGGACACGCCGGTATCCGCGGCGATCGTCGCCGTGATCGCCTCGACGCACTGTTCGAGCGAGCGCTCGACCCGCTCCCGGACCGCGGGCTCGTTGCGCAGGTCGGACTCGAAGACGAGCCGGAACGCCTCGCCGTCGGAGTCGACGAAGTCGAAGTAGGCGGCGATGCTCGCCGCCACCCGCTGCTTGTTGTCAGTGGTCGACTCGAGCGCCTCGCGCACCCGGCGGAGCAGCTCCTCGGCGTGCTGGTCGAGCAGCGCGAGGTACAGCTCCAGCTTGCCGGGGAAGTGCTGGTAGAGCACCGGCTTGCTGACACCGGCACGTTCGGCGATGTGGTCCATCGCGGCGGCGTGGTAGCCGTGGGCGACGAACACCTCGCGCGCGGCACCCAGCAGCTGCGTCCGGCGGGCCGGGCGGGGCAAGCGGGTGCCCCGCCGACGTGCGTCGCTCGTCTCCTCCTGGGTCGCCACGCCGGCCCCTTCCGTCTCCGGACGCCCGGTCGTCCGACCGAACGCTGCCAAGCGACGGATATCTTACCCATCAGTAACTCAGGCGGCGCGACCGCGCCCGCATGATCAGCGGTAGTCGTCGTCGTCGAGTTCGACGACGCGGGACTGTTCGGCGGCATCGGCCTCGTTGGCGTCGTACGGCAGCACCGTGTCAGCGCCATCGCCCGCGGCCACGCCGGCGAGCGCCGCCTGCTCCGCGGCGTCCGCTTCCGGCGCCTCGAGGTCGACCGGCGCGGTGTCGTCCGCGACCGATCCCTCCTGCTCGAGCACGTCGGCCTCCGGCGCCTCGTAGTCGGTCATCCGCTCCTCCTCGACGGGCGGCGACTCGACGGCCGGGCCCGCGGTCGCCAGCATGCACCACTCGGCGCCCCCGGGCGCATGCTGGTCGACCGGGCCGCGGCTCTCGAACGGGTGGCGCTAGTCGTCGCCGGACATCGCGCGCCGTTCCGCGCGTACCCGCATCGGGTCCGGCGCCGTGCGCTCGGGGAAACGCCGCAGGTACTCGTGCTCGAGGCCGAGCATCCGCTCCGTGTGGGCCTCGAGCGCGTCCTCGGTGCCGTTGAAGAAGGTCTCGCTGCGGGTCTCGTGCAGGTGCGTCAACTCGCGATGCAGGTCGTCGTCCGACAGGTCGGCGGGGGGGATTCCGGGCATGTGACCCTCCTCGAACCTCGGGGTGCGTGGTTGGCACCAGCGGCCCTACCCGGGGAGCCGGGGCGTCATGACCCGCCGGGCCCAGGAGACGGATTGGGACCGCGATAGGACTCGGAAGCCCTGGCGCGGGCGGCGCCTCGGCCGATAGCGCGGAGGAAGGCCGGGCGGGTTCCGGGCCGCGAGGTGGCGGAGGGCAGGACAGGGTGCACGAGCACGTCGATCCGGTCCCGCCGCGTGGGACCCCGGTTCTGCTGTCCGTGGTCGCCCCTCCGGGGGGTTGGGAGCGCGGGTTCCGAGTGGCGCACGATGACCCGCACCGGTTGGTGCTCGAACCGGTGGACGACGCGGCTGCGGTGGTGGTGCCCGAGGGTGCCGAGGCGTGCCTGTGCTGGCCGGTGCCGGCGGGGGAGTGCCTGCTGCCGGTCCGCGTCCGTCCCGCGGTGCCCCGCGGCGCGCTGCTCGCCGTCCCGGTGGGGCCCGCCCGGGTGGTGCAACGGCGGCGGTATGTGCGGGTCCGGGAGGATCTCGGGGTCCGCGTCCGCCTGCCCGGCGGTTCGGTGCTCGCCCGAGGCGTCGACCTGTCCGAGGCGGGGCTGCGCTGCCGGCTTCCCGCGTCCACCCCGTGCAGCCCCGGCACCCGCGTGCGGGTGTCGGCGAAGCTCGTCGGGTTCACGCTGGACGCGGCCGGGGTCGTCACGCACGTCGCAGTGCCCACCTCAGGGCGCGCCGCGGGAGTGGTCGTCACGGTGGGGATCGACCTGCTGCTCACCGAGCGTGAGGCAGACCAGGTGCGGCGGCACGTGTACGCCGTGCAGTTGCGCGAGCTGGCGGCCCGCCGCGGGGGACGGCACCGCTGGTGACGGCACGGCTGGTGACGGCACCACTAACAACGGCGGTCAGAGGTTGACCGCGACGTACTTCGTCTCCAGGTAGGCATCCATGCCCTCGTGGCCGCCCTCGCGGCCGAACCCCGACTGCTTGACCCCGCCGAACGGCGCGGCGGGGTTGGACACCGTCCCTTGATTGAGGCCGACCATCCCGGTCTGCAGCCGCTCAACGACGCGCAGCGCCCGCTTCAGGTCGCTGGTGAACACGTACGCGACGAGGCCGTACTCCGTGTCGTTGGCGGCGGCTAGCGCGGCGTCCTCGTCGGTGAACGAGGCCACCGGAGCGACGGGGCCGAAGATCTCTTCACGAAGCAGCCGGGCGTCTGCCGGCAGGTCGGAGAGGACCGTCGGCAGGTAGAAGTACCCGCGCTCCCCGGTGCGCGCCGCTCCCACCAGGACCCGCGCACCCTTGTGCACCGCGTCGCCGACGAGCTCGGTCACCTTGGCCCGGGTGGCCTCGTCGACGAGCGGCCCGACCTGCACGCCCTCCTCGGTGCCGCGCCCGACGGTCAGCTCCCGCATCCGCCCCGCCAGCCGCTCCGCGAACTCCGCGGCGACCGGCGCGGCGACGTGGAACCGGTTGGCCGCGGTGCACGCCTCGCCGACGTTGCGCATCTTGGCGATCAAGGCTCCCTCGACGGCGGCGTCGAGGTCGGCGTCGTCGAAGATCAGGAAGGGCGCGTTGCCCCCGAGCTCCATCGACACCCGCAGCAGCTGGTCGGCGGCCTGCACCACGAGCCTCTTCCCCACCGCCGTCGAGCCCGTGAACGACAGCTTGCGCGCCCGCGGGTCCTTGATGAGCGGCTCCATCACCGCGCCCGACCGGGACGTGGTGATGACGTTGAGCACGCCGGGGGGGAGGCCGGACTCCTCGAGGATCTGGGTCAGGGCGAGCATCGACAGCGGGGTGAGCGCCGCCGGCTTGACCACCATCGTGCAGCCCGCCGCGACCGCCGGCCCGATCTTGCGCGTGCCCATCGCCAACGGGAAGTTCCACGGCGTCACGAGCAGGCACGGCCCGACGGGCTGCCGCATCGTCAGCAGGCGCCCGGCCCCGTTCGGCGCGACCGAGTAGCGGCCCTCGATGCGCACGGCCTCCTCGGCGAACCACCGGAAGAACTCGGCGGCGTAAGCCACCTCGGCCCGTGACTCCGCCAGCGGCTTGCCCATCTCCAAGGTCATGAGCAGGGCGAGGTCGTCGGTCCGGGCCACGACGGCCTCGAACGCGCGGCGCAGGATCTCCCCGCGCTCGCGGGGGGGATGCGCCGCCCACCGTTCCTGCGCGCCCGTCGCCGCGGCCAGCGCGTCCAGCCCGTCCTCCGGTGAGGCGTCGGCGACTGCGCACAGCACCTCGCCGGTCGCGGGGTCCTCTACCGTCAGCGTCCGCGACGGCGCGGCGTCGCGCCACGTGCCGCCGATGTGGAGCTGCTTGGCGACCCGATCGACGACGGCCCGTTCACGGCTGCGCAGCTCCATGTGCCCCTCCCCTTCGCCCGCCGCGACGACACCGTGTGCGACGCCGGCGGACGGGACGTCCCGTGACGGTGGGGCAGCGTACGACGAGGAGGACCGAGGAGGACGGGCTCACCCTCGCGGCGTAGAGGAGAGCACGAGGCAGGCCGGTGCGAGTTCCATCTTGGAGCGTGCGCCGGTCACCGACGTCACCGTCCCGGCGCAGTCCATCACGTCCCCGGGACTCGGCTTCTGCCGCACGGCGGCGACGATTTGCACCTCGTCGACCGGCGGGCCCTGGTCGAGTCGAGCCTCCGCCTCCTGGCGGGCGACGCCGTCCCCGTCGGGTCCCACGTTCCCGGCGTAGTACTGCACGAGGCGGCCGGAGAAACGCTGCAGGCCCACGACATTCACGGACAGCCGGTCGCCGATCCGCAACGAATCCGCGTTGGCGCTGACCTTGAGGATCCCCTCGCTGCCGAAGGACGTGGACAGTTGTGGTCGATAGGGGAGTTGCAGCAGCCCGGTCTGCGCGCGCACGACACTGAGCAGTCCCAGCAGGAGAAGCCCGCCGCTGATCGCGAGCAACAGGGTCCGCCGGCGCCACGTGCTGGTGAACTCCCCGCGCGGCGGATACGTCGCCGCGACGAGCGCGAAGACGACGGCGATCGTGGCAGCGATCAATCCGATCCACATTGCGACCGGATCGTTGCGCATGAGGCGAGCGAGACCACCGGTGGTCGTGCCGAATGCTCCGGCAGCCGTGATCAGTGCGGCGAGCCCGCCGGCGAGGACGCGAGCGGTGCCGCCTATCGCCTCCGACCCGTGCCACTCCTGGTCGTCCATCGTCTGCCCCTTCGGCGGTGAGTGGTCCGTCGCTCGGTTCAGGTGTCCGGGTCAGGTGTATCGGTCAGGTGTTTCGGTCAGGTGTAGAGCCAGCGCCGGAAGAGCCGGGCCATGGCGGGCATGACGAGATAGGTCATCGCGAGGACCATCACGGCGCTCGTCACGAACAGGCGCAGGAGCAGCGGGGTCGTCGCGAGCACCGGGGTGACGGAAACGCTGAGGAGGGCCAGCAGGGGAAATATCGCGAGCTCGGTCACGACGGCCATCTTGTACCGCGCGGGTGGCCGTGCCCGCGGCTCGCCTGGAATGGAGAACCAGGTCTCCAGCCCGGTCAGCGCCTGCACGTGAGCCGGACCCTCGACGAGGTCGTCGACCCGCTGCAACCAGTGCCGGCGCGTCTCGGAGCGTTCCCAGGCCTGCAGGTCCTCGGGTCGGGCGAAGCTGAAGAGCAGCACGAATTGACGCCCCTCGGCTGCCCCCGTCCTGATCACGTTGACGCCGCGGTGGCCGGGAAACCGGACGGCCTCGCGCGAGATCCCTTCTGCCCACTCGGCGAACGCCGGCTCGCAACCCGGCTTCACCACTCGGGAAACCAGGACCGTGACCGGCATTTCGGTGTGACGCTCGGCGAGGCCCAAGAGGAGACCTCCGTGTCTTGTCGGCATCCTTGGACGACGGTAGAGACGCGGCTAGCATGCGCGCATGGGACATCGGGCGTTTGCGGAGCGTTTTTACCACGAATGGAATTGCGGCAACATGGAGGCGGTCTACGACATGCTGGCTCCCGATGTCGTCGACCATGCCGCGAGCGAGGGAGAGGCCGGCCGGGAAGGCGTCCGGCAGGTGCTGGACACCGTCCGCGTTTCCCGACCACCACTACACGGTCGAGGACGTGATTTCCGAAGGGGACAAGTTCGCCGTTCGGCTGACCGCCAGCGGGACGCACCTCGGCGATTTCTTCGGCATCCCGCCCACCGGGCGGCACGCCACGTGGACCGAGACGCGGATCGTGCGGGTCGTGGACGGGAAGGTGGTCGACCACTGGGCGAACACCGACTCGCTGGGGATGCTGCGCCAGCTGGGCGTGCTCCCCGAGCCGGGCCGCACGAACTGGTGACCGGGCGAACTGGTGACCGGCCCGCCCGCGGCTACTCGTCGACGTACCCCTGGTTCAGCTCGACGATGTTCCCCTCCGGGTCCGCGACCCAGGCCACCCGCATCCCCGGGATGTACTGGCTCATGTCGAGCGGTCCGAGGGTGACGCGGGCGTCGTCGCCCATCTCGGCCAGCTTCGCGTCGAGGTCGTCGACGAGAAACGCGATGTGCCGCCAGCCGGGATACTCCGGGCCGGCACCGGTCGCGGGCGGCGCGGGGGACTCCCCGGTGGAGGGGAACAGCTCGAGGTAGGTGTCCTCCACCTTGATCATCACGACCTGGTTCGGCCCGGGGTCGTAGACCCGACCCCGGGTGAAGCCGAAGTGCTTGGTGTACCACTGCTCGACCGCCAGCGGGTCCCGGCAGGACAGGCCGACGTGGCTGATGGCGTACGACGTCACGCCTTTCTCCTTCTTCTGGTGCTCCTTGTCGGCGCCCTGCTCAGGCCGCCGACCGCTGGGCCGCCGGCTCGGAGAGCATCTCTATGATCCGGTGCGCGAACAGGTGGCAGTGGTCGGCCGTGCGACCGGTGACGAGATCCCCGTCGACCACGACGTCCTCGTCGACGTAGATCGCACCCATGTTCCGGGCGTCGCCGTAGAGGTTGTTGTGGCACACCACACGCCGCCCGCTTACCAGCTCGGGTGCCGCGGCGACGAGCCACAGGCCGTGGCAGATGATGCCCTTGAGGATGCCCGGCTCGCCGAACGCGCGTTGCAGCAGCGCGGTGGCCGGCGCCAGCTGGGTGACGTCCTCGGAGTAGCGCAGCCGGTCGTACACCATCCCCGCCGGGGACGATGAGGGCGGAGAACGAGCGCAGTTGCTCGTCGTCCATGCCCTCCAGGCTCTCGTGGCACTC
>DATGDX010000074.1:0-2600 GCA_035310665.1 Mycobacteriales bacterium
ATGTCCCGCTCGTCGTTGAACCTGGGTGACGGTCCACGTCATGCGACGTTGTCGTTGTAGCGCTTCGGTGCGACGGTTTCGGCGGCGACATGCTGCTCGAGGGCGTGTCGCAGCGCCGCAAGGTGCAGGTGTCCGTTGACCCGGCGGAACTGCTTGGCCGCCTCGGCCATGCCGGCGGCGCACCGGAACGAGGCTCACCGTCAAACGCGAAGATCCGAAACGCCCGGTGCCACGTGTGCGACCAATAGGCGAAGGCGCGCGGTGGTGACGGTGTCGGCGTGATCCGCACCGCTCCGTCAATGCTGCCGGTGGCCAGCCGGGTGCCGTCCGGGCCAAACGGGCTCATCGAGTTTGAGGGGGCAGACCCGCCTCGGCACTGGTCGTCCGGCGGAATTGCCGGGTGCAATGGAAGCGTACGCGGCGACGCTGGTTCTCGAGGTTGCGGAATCCGAACGCCGTGCGGGCCGCGTCCTTGACCAGGCGGTTCGTCCCCTCGGTGGCGGCGTTCGTGATGCCGGTCTCGAGGAAGGCGAGGATCTCCGGCCACCAGGCGTCGACGGTCTCGGCCAGCCGCGTCGTCTCGGCCAGGTCGGCCAGCACGACGGCCTCGTGGAAGCGGTGCAGCCGGTGCCCGATCGTGTGCCGGTCGCGGGCCGCGAGCAGCTGGCGCAGCCGTTCCTTGACCCCCCAAGCGGCGCCGATCTCGTTCGTCGGGTCGGCGCGCTCGAACACGCCGGCGAGCCGGCGCAGCGCGCCCGGGCGCAGCTGCTCGCCGGCGCGCAGCAGCAGCCGCCGGTGCGCCCACGCCGGGTCGGCCCGCCGGCCGCGGCGGCGGTGGGTCTCGCGGATCGCGCGCTGGCGGACCTCGGTCACCGTCTGATTGGCCAGGCGCACCAGGTGGAAGTGGTCGACGACGATGCGGGCGTGCGGCAGCGCGCGCTCGACCGCGGCCCGGTAGCCGGCGGCCGGGTCCATCGCGACGACCTTCACCGCCACCTTCCAGTCCGCGCCACGAGCATCCAGCCAGGCCACGACCGCGGCGCCGGTGCGGCCCGCGGCCTGGCCGAGCAGCCCGCCCTCGCCGGCGAGGTCGACGAAGTTGGTCTCGAAGCGCTCGAGCTTGACCCAGTGCCCCGCGTCGTCGCGGCGCCAGCGCGGGCGGCCCCGGCGGGTCTCGTCGAGGCCCAGCACCGCCGGCGGCGCCGGCTCGGTCACTACCGCCGCGGCGTAGCCGACGAAGGCGTCGTGGGCGGTGGGCCAGCTGATCGGCAGCTCGGCGGCGACGCCGGCCACGGACCGCCCGGCGCCGATGGCTCGCGCCGCGAAGCGCAGCAGCCGGCCGGTGACCCGGGCGCGGGGCGGCAGCTCGGCGATCGACTCGGTGAAGGCCTTGCGCGGGCAGGACGCCTCCCGACAGCGGTACTGCGCCTTGCGCCAGCGCACCGCGAGCGGCGCCTCGCCGTACGGCAGGTCTTTCGGCCGGGTCGTGCGGTACTGCTTGACCGAGGTCGAGAACACCCCGCACGACGGACAGGCCGGCGCGGTCGGGTCGGCGGTGACGACGTGCACGGTGCGCGCGCCGCCGCCGTCCGCGCTCACCGTCTCGACGGCCACCCCGGGCAGGCCGAACAGAAGCGTCGTAGCGTTTCCCATGCTCGCGATTCCTCCACTCGCTGCTTCGAAGCACAGCCAGTGTCGAGGGACCGCGAGCCCTCGGCTTACACCACGATGATCGTGTCGTGCCCCCTCAGGTTTGAAGAACCCGTTAACGGGCTCTTCGCGGTGGATGGTGAGCGCCGGCGTGTCGTTACACGCTGAGTGAGGTGTGGCCTCCCACGCTGATCGGTGTCTGGATCGATCGGCGGGAGGCCACGTGGTGAGTGACGCTACGTCGTTGTTGTTGGACCTGCCAGGGTTTCGGGTCGTGTCGTGCGAGCAGGTCGCCCCGGACGCGCGGCGGGTGGTAGTGATGCAGACCGCGGACGAGCACGCCTGCCCGCAGTGCGGGGTGCTGGTGGGCGGGCGGCCGTTCGACGTGCGCGAGTCACGGATCAAGGATCTGCCGATGGGGCATCGGCCGCTGGAGGTGGTCTGGCGCAAGCGCCGCTACCGCTGCGCCGAGCGGGGGTGCCCGCAGCGGGTGTTCACCGAGCGCTCCGAGCAGGTGCCGCCGCGGCACCGGCTCACGGCCCGGCTGCGGGAGAAGCTGGAGCGGGCGGCGTCGGGCTCGGCGCGGGCGCTGGCGGACGTCGCCAGCGAGTACCGGGTGTCGTGGTGGAGCGTGCACCGCGCGCTCGAGCGTGCCACCGCCGCACGGGCCGCGACCGCCCCACCGCCGGTGCGCACGCTGGGCCTGGACGAGACCCGCGCCCGCTCGCTGCGCTGGACGTGGGAGGACGGGACCGGCTGGCGGCTGAGCAACCCGTGGATGACCAGCTTCGTCGACCTCGACCTGGGCCGGCCGGGCTGGCTGCTCGGCCTGGTCCCGGGCCGATCCGCCGCCGCCGTTCGGTCGTGGCTGGCGGCGCAGCCGTCGTCGTGGCGGGACGGCGTCGAGGTGGTCGCGCTCGACCCGTCGGCGCCGTTCGCGGCTGCGATCC
>DATGDX010000075.1:0-8984 GCA_035310665.1 Mycobacteriales bacterium
CGGCGTGTTCAAGACACGGGGTGCCTTCAACCGTCAGCTCGCGGCTCGCGAGCGCGGTGAGCTCGATCCTTCGGTCGGCATCGTCGTCGCGTCGGGCGGTAACGCCGGGCTGGCGAACGCCTACGCCGCCGGTGTCCTCGGCGTGCCCGCCACCGTGTTCGTCCCGGAGACGGCTCCCGAGGTCAAGATCAAGAAGATCCGGGAGTACGGCGCCGACGTCCGAAAGGTGGGCGCCGAGTACGCGGAGGCGTACGAGGCGGCGATCGTTCACGCGAACGCCCGCGGAGCACTGCTGTGCCACGCCTACGACCAGCCGGAGGTCGCCGCGGGCGCCGGCACCCTCGCCGAAGAGATCCTGGAGGACGAACCGGCCATTGACACCATCGTCGTGGCTGTCGGCGGCGGAGGCCTGTTCAGCCGGTGTCGCCGCGGCTGTCTGTTCGCCGGCTGTCTGTTCGGCGGGGTCGCGGAGGGCGGCCGAGGGACGCGCCCGCGTCGTTGCGGTCGAACCGCTCGCGATCCCGACCCTGTACGCCGCGCTGCACGCGGGTCGCCCGGTCGACGTGCCGTGTCCGGAGTCGCCGCCGACTCCCTCGGGGCCCGCCGGGTCGGCGAGATCGCGTTCGACATCGCCTCGAGGGTCCGGCCGACGTCGGTGCTGGTGGACGAGGACGCCATCGTCGTCGCGCGCCTGCGACTGTGGCGTGAGTACCGCATCGCGGCCGTCGGCGCCGCCGCCGCGTTCGCGGCTCTCACCTCGGGGGCGTACACGCCGGCCCCCGGTGAACGGGTCGCGGTCGTCGTCTGCGGAGCCAACACCGACGTCCGGACGCTCGAGCCAGAAGCCTGACCGTCGGCCCGATGCCGGTCGCGGTCCGCGTGCCCGGTAGCCTTCCCGGTTCCCACGCCGCTTCCGGGAGGTGAAGTGATCGTCAGCTCCGAGCCGGAGCCCCACCGCGCCACCCTCGTCGGCGGCCCGTGGTTCGAGGACCTGGCCGTGGGCCAGCGCAGCAGCGACGCTCCGGCCCTCACGGTGACCGCGGGGCACGCCGCGGTGCACCAGACGATCGTCGGGGAGCGCTTCCGGCTGGCCCTGGACGCCGGGCTGTGTCGGACGGTGACCGGGCGGAGCGAGCCTCTGGTGACGCCGAGCCTCGTCTGCAACGTGGCCATCGGCCAGTCGACGTGGGCCTCGCAGCGAGTGCGGGCGAACCTGTTCTACCGGCAGCTGGTCCTGCTGCGACCGGTGCACGTCGGTGACACGCTGTCGACGACGACCGAGGTGGTGGCTCTCAAGCAGAACCGCGCCCAGCCCGGCCGGCCGGCGACCGGGCTGGCGGTGCTGCGCGTCACCACGGTCAACCAGGACGGGGAGGAGGTCCTGGACTTCTGGCGCTGCCCGATGATCCCCCTGCGCGACCCGTCCGTCGAGACCGGCCACGTCGACTCGGTGGAGGTGGTCGAGGCCGGCCTCGACCCGGAACGCGTGGAGGCGGCCGTCCCGGCCGACTGGCGCCTCGACGAGCTGCGGCACCGGACGTCCTGCTCGGCAGCCGACCATCCCGCCGTCGGTTCGGTGTACGAGCTGGAGCCTGCCGACGTGGTCACCAGCGCGCCGGAGCTGGCGCGGATGACGCTGAACCTTGCCGCCGCCCATTACGACCCCCTCGCCAGCCCGTACGGGCGGCGGCTCGTCTACGGTGGTCACACGATCTCGGTCGCCGCGGCCCAGGTGACACGGCTGTTCCCGGATCTCGTCACCATCGTCGCGTGGCGGCGGTGCGACCACACCGGTCCGGTGTTCGAGGGGGACCACCTGCGCAGCCGGGTCAGCGTCGGGGGGTGGCAGCCGCTGCGCGACGGGTTCGGGCTGGCAGACCTGCACGTGACGACCACCGCCCGCGGGGACGGCCGGGAGGAGCGCCCGGTGCTCGACTGGCAGCTCGTCGCGCTGCTGTGACACCGACCGTGCGGCAGGCTGGACGCAGGGGTCGGAGGGAGGGGAAATCGCGTGGACGGTCTGTTGCGAGGCATGCGAGTCATCGAGGGGTCGGCGTTCGTCGCCGCGCCGCTCGGCGGGATGACGCTCGCCCAGCTCGGGGCCGAGGTCATCCGCTTCGACCCGATCGAGGGCGGGCTCGACGCGAAGCGGTGGCCGGTCACCCGCGACGGCCACAGCCTGTTCTGGGCGGGGTTGAACAAGGGGAAGCGCTCGATCGCGATCGACATCCGCTCGGCGCGGGGGCGTGAGATCATCACCGGGCTGATCACCGCGCCCGGCGACGACGCCGGGTACTTCCTGACCAACTTCCCGGCCCGCGGATGGCTCGACTACGAGCGACTGTGCGCGCAGCGACCGGACCTCGTGATGGTCGCCATCACCGGCAACCACGACGGCTCCTCGGCGATCGACTACACCGTCAACCCGGCGAGCGGGTTCCCGTGGGCCACCGGACCGGAGAATCTCGGCGTCCCGTTCAACCACCTGTTGCCGGCCTGGGACGCGATCACCGGGACGCTCGCGTCCACCGCGCTGCTCGCCGCGGACCGCTACCGGGCGCGCAGCGGAGCGGGGCAGCTGGCCCGGATCGCGCTGTCGGACGTCGCGTTCGCGATGGTGGGCCACCTCGGCAAGGTCGCCGAGGTGCAGATCAACAAGACCGAGCGGCCGAAGTACGGCAACTACCTGTACGGCAGCTTCGGGCGCGATTTCGCCACCCGCGACGGGAAGCGCATCATGATCGTCGCGTTGACCAAGAGCCAGTGGCACAGCCTGCGCAAGGCGACCGGGCTGGACGAGGGCTTCACCGCGATCGAGCACCTGCTCGGGTTGGATCTCGAGGAGCAGGGCGACCGCTTCGAGGCGCGCGAGCTCATCGGGGCACTGCTCAAGCCGTGGGTGCTGCACCGGAGCCTCGCGGAGGTGCGCGAGATCTTCGATGCGCACGAGGTGTCCTGGGGGCCGTACCAGACCTTCCGGGAGCTCGTGGAGGACGACCCGCGATGCTCGACGGCCAACCCGATGTGGTCCGACGTGGAGCAGCCGGGGATCGGCTCCTACCGGATGCCGGGATCGCCGATCGTGTCGTCGGCGGTACGACGCGAGCCGGCCCGGCCGGCGCCGTTGCTCGGCCAGCACACCGACGAGGTTCTCGCCACGTTGCTCGGCTTGTCCTCGGCGGAGATCGGCCGCCTGCACGACGACGGCGTGGTGTCCGGTCCCGTCGACCTGCCCCCGGCCCCCGAGGCCTGACCGTGCGAAGGATCCGCGAGGAGGGTCCGATGGACTACCGGCACGTGACCGTGCACACCGCGGGTGACTTCGCGACGATCACGATGAACCGCCCGGAGCGGCGCAACGCGCTGTCCCTCGACCACATGCGCGAGCTGATCGACGCCTTCGAGCGGGTGGGTGCCGGCGAGGCGCTCGGCGTCGTGCTGGCCGGCAACGGTCCCGTCTTCTCGGCCGGGCACGACTTCGCGGACATCGCCGGCGCGGATTTCTCCGAGGTTCGCCGCCTGCTGTGGACCTGCACCGAGCTGATGACGCTCATGCAGCAGATCCCGCAGCCCGTCGTCGCCCGGGTGCACGGGCTGGCCACCGCCGCGGGTTGCCAGCTCGTCGCGACCGCGGACCTCGCCGTCGCGGTCGACACCGCCGGCTTCGCCGCGCCCGGCGGCAAGGCCGGCTGGTTCTGCCACACGCCGATGGTCGCGATCGCGCGCAGCGTCGGGCGCAAGCGGGCCGTGGAGATGGCGCTGTCCGGTGACGTCGTCGACGCGCGCACGGCGCTGGACTGGGGGTTGGTGAACCGCGTCGTACCCCCCGCGCAGCTGGACTCCGCGGTGCAGGACCTGCTGGAGCGGGTGACCCGGGGCAGCGCCGAGAGCAAGGGGATCGGCAAGCAGGCGCTGTACGCGCAGATCGACCTCGACCAGCCCAAGGCGTACGCGTACGCGGTCGAGGTCATGGCGGCGACCAGCCAGCTGCCGGACGCGCGGGAGAACATGGCGGCGTTCCTGGACAAGCGCAAGCCGCGGTGGACCCGCGGGCGCGGGTAGCGGTCGCCGCCCGCGCCCGCGTGCCGGTCAGCCCTGGATCCGGCTCGTGTGCCCCGCCCACTCCTTCTCGCGGAGCTGGAACTTCTGGATCTTCCCGGTGGACGTCTTCGGGAGCTCGGGGACGAACTCCACCGCGTCCGGTGCCTTGTACCGCGCGATCTGCGAGCGCACGTGGTCGATGATCTCCTCTGCAGTGGCCTGCGCGCCCTCCCGGAGCACCACGAACGCCTTGGGTCGCTCACCCCACCGCTCGTCGGGCATCGCGACGACCGCGACCTCGAGCACGGCCGGATGAGAGTCGATCGTGCGCTCCACCTCGACCGTCGAGATGTTTTCCCCGCCGGAGATGATGATGTCCTTGGAGCGGTCGCGCAGCTCGACGTACCCGTCCGGGTGCATCACCCCCAGGTCCCCCGAGTGGAACCAGCCCCCCTCGAACGCGCGTGCCGTCGCCTCCTCGTCGGCGTAGTAGCCGGTCATCACGTTGTTGCCGCGCATGACGATCTCGCCCAGCGTCACGCCGTCCCGGGGGACGTCGTTCATCCGGTGGTCGACCACGCGAACGCCGTCGGTCTGGACCATGCCCACGCCCTGCCGGGCGAGCAGCCGCGCGCGCAGCGCGGGCTCGAGCGACGGCCAGTCGGGCTGCCACTCACACACGGTGTAGGGGCCGTAGGTTTCGGTGAGCCCGTAGACGTGGACGATGCGGGAACCGAGGTCTTCCATGCGCCCGATCACGGTCGGGCTCGGCGGGGCACCCGCGGTCGTGACGACGAGCTCGTGCTCGAGCGGGTGCGCCTCCTTCGCGTTGATGATCGACACGAGGATGGTCGGGGCGCCGTTGAGGTGCGTCACCCGCTCCGTGTCGAACAGGCGCCAGATCTCCGTCGCGTCGACCGTGCGCAGGCACACGTGCGTGCCGCCGATCGCGGTGACGGCCCAGGTCGTGCACCACCCGTTGCAGTGGAACATCGGCAGGGTCCACAGGTAGACGCTGTCCGGGGTGTGCCGCGAGTGGATGAGCTCGCCGAGCGCGTTGAGGTAGCCGCCCCGGTGGGAGTACATGACCCCCTTCGGCAGCCCGGTCGTCCCCGAGGTGTAGTTGACCGTGATGACGTTGAGCTCGTCGTCGACCGTCCAGGGCAGCGGGTCGTGCGATCCCCGGGCGAGCAGCTCGGCGTACGACGGCCCGGTGATCGCCGGGTCGGGCGGGATGTCGCAGGCGGGGTCGACGACAGTGACGATCTCCCGCACGGTGGCGAGGTCGTCGACGATCGGCGCGACCGCCTGGTGCATCCCGGCGTCGATGACGAGCAGCGTCGCCCCGGAGTGGTCGCAGATGTAGCGGACCTCGTCGGGCGAGAGCCGTGTGTTGATCGGGACGAGCACGGCGCCGGCGAGCGGCACCGCGAAGTGCGCGATGAGCAGTTCCGGGATGTTCGGGCACAGGTATGCGACCCGGTCGCCCGTGCGGACCCCGGAGTTCTGCAGGGCCCGGGCCAGGCGGGTTGTCTCCGCGGCGAAGTCGCGGTACGTGATGCGCCGGTCGGCATAGACGATCGCCGGCTTGTCCGGGAACACGTCGGCCGCGCGGGCGAGGAACGCGAGCGGGGTGAGGGGCGTGTACGCCGCGGAGACATGGTTCATGTCCTCATCCTGGCCCGCGGTCAACGCGGCGTCACCCCCGGCTTGCCTGTCGGCGGCGAGGGGCGGGACGATCACGGAAACGGTGAGCCGAAGGATGAGGGAGGCGGCGCGATGCCCTCCGACGTGGACACGATGCGTGACGACATGGGGCGCGGGTCGGTGCACCGGGAGCGTGCGCGACCGCGCGGCGGCGGTGGCGTCGGCCGCCGCGGCATCGGTCTGGGGGTGCTGCTCGGCCTGCTCGTCCTGCTGGGCGCGCCGGCCGCCGCGGCGCAGGACGTCCGGCTGCACGGCAAGGTTCGCGCCGGAGCGAGGTCGTGGTGCCCGCGGGCGAAACCGTGCGCGGCGACCTGTACGCATCCGGTGGGCTCGTCCGCGTGGAAGGCACGGTCCTGGGGGACCTCGTGGCGGCCGGTGGGCAGGTCCAGGTGCCCGGGCAGGTCCGTGGTGACGTCCAGGCCGGCCGGGGGGACCGTGGACATCTCGGGGCGGGTCGGCGGCGACGCGCGGATCGCCGCGGGCCGGGTGACGGTCGGCGGACCCGTCGCGGAGGACCTCGTTCTCGGCGCCGGGCAGGTCACGCTCACGCCCTCGGCGCGCATCGGCCAGGACCTCGTGTTCGGCGCCGGCCAGATGACCGTGGACGGCCGGGTGGACGGCAACGTGCTCGGGTCGACGGGTAGCTACACGCGACGGGGGTCCGTCGGGGGATCCGAGGACGTCCGGGTCGAACGTCCGCAGCGCGCGCCGGCGGCGCCCACCCTCGGCGACCGGATCCTGCACGGTGTCCAGCGGCTGGTCGCCTTCCTCGCCGTCGCGACGCTGCTCCTGTGGCTGCTGCCGCGGCTGCTGACCGGCGCCGCCACGGCGGTCCGGCGACGGCCGCTCGCCAGCCTCGGCGTCGGCGTGCTCGGGATGATCGCAGCGGTCGTCGTCGCGATCGCTGTTCCCGTCGTCGCGGTCCTGCTCGCCGTCGTCCTCGGGCTGCTCGGGCTGGGGGGGCTCGTGGCGCTCGTGCTGGCCGCCGCGGCCACGGCCCTGGTCGTGCTCGGTTTCCTCGTGTTCGTCGTCGTGGCGTTCGTGGCCCCCGCCGCGGTCGGGATGGCCCTCGACGGGCTCGTCCTCGGCATGGCGTCACCCGCCCGGCGCTGGCTCGCGCTCGCCCTCGGCGTGCTCGTCGTCGTCCTGCTCACGTCGCTGCCCGTCGTCGGGGGCTGGCTCGGCTTCCTCGTCGTCGTGGTCGGGCTCGGTGCGGTGATCCTCGCGCTGTGGCGGTGGCGTCGCGGGTCACGGGAGACGGTCACGCAGCCGGCGCAGGTGTCGGACGCGGGGTCGGTGTCGGGGTGAGGACGGCGAGCACCGGCCGGTGGTCCGACGCGGTGGTCCATGGCGCTGCCGCGGACACCGCGACCAGGTCCGGTGAGTGGAAGACGGCGTCGATGCGGCGCGTCGGTGCGTTGGCCGGGTAGGTCCGGCCGCGCCCGACGCCCGCGGCCCACGCGTCGCGGAGTACCGCAGCCAGCGAGGTCAGTTCCGGTCGGCCGGGCTCGGCGTTGAGGTCCGCGAGCAGGATGCGCGGGCGGGGGTTGATGGCGAGGAAGGTCGCGACCGCGGCGGCCTGCAGGCTGCGTTGCGCGGCGTCCTGCGGTTCGAGGTGGGTGACGTACACGTCCGCCGCGAGGTCGTCGAACCGGACCCGGGCGCGCAGCAGGCCGCGCTGCTCAACGTCGGAGGTGTGGGGCAGCAGCCGGTTGCTGGCGCCGAGGATCGGGAACCGGGCGAGCACCGCGTTGCCGTACCGCCGGCGGGGTCGCCCCGGTTCCGGCGGGTCGAGGTCGAGCGTCGCGCCGTACGCCACCCGCATCCGAAGCCGCCGAGCCAGCGCGCCGGCTTGGTCGACGAACCCGCTGCGTTCGGCCCAGTGACGGTCGACTTCCTGCAAGCCGACCACGTCGGGCTCGAGCGCGGCGATCGTCTCCGCGGTTCGCGCGAGATCGAGTCGTCCGTCGATCCCCACGCCGTGCCGGATGTTGAAGGTCACCGTTCGCATCGCGTCCCACCCTTGCCCGGCCGAACCTGCGTGACGCTCGCTCAGAACGGCGGGTCGCCCAGGTGGTCGTCCGGCGGGGGTGTGGGCGGAGGCTGCGGATCGGGCGGGTCGGGGTGATCAGGTTCGGGCGCCTGGTGGCGGATGGGTTCGCGGGACCAGGTGATGCCGTGCGGGTCGGTCCATTCGATGGCGCCGTCGGGGCGCCGTCGCCAGGTCCATGTGGTGAACGTTTTCAGCCGGTGGTGTCGCCGGCAGAACGGCCCGCAGTTGTCCGGGTCGGTGCGCCCGCCGTGGGCGTGTGGTTGGTTGTGGTCGGCGTCGCAGAAGGTGATCGTGGCGGCGCAGCCGGGGAAGGCGCAGCGGCGGTCGCGGGCGTGCAGCAGCCGGGTGGTGCGGGCGGAGGGCCGGTAGCTGCGGTCGGCGACGGTGAGCGCGGCGCCGGTGACGGTGTCGGTGACCAGGGCCCGCCAGCGCGCGTCGGTGAGGTGGGCGCGGGCGACGCCGGCGGGGATGGGGCCGTAGCCGTCGAGGTGGACCGGGTCGTCGGCGAGCCCGACCCAGGTCGCCAGGTCGGCGAACAGGTACACGGTGGGGGGCACCGGGCGGCCGGGCGGTCGCTCGCCGAGCGCGGCGCGGCACAGGGTGACCAGGGCGTCGAAGCGGCGCTGGTCGAGGGTGCGCCCGTCCGCGCCGGCCTGGTCCGCGCCGGGCCCGGGGGTGTCGGGGCGGGTGGCGTGCGCGTCGAGCGCGGTCCAGATGGTCTGCACGGCGGTCGCCGGGCCGGTGACGAACAGCGCGGCCTGCGCGTCGGGCAGCGCGCGTTTGGCGACCATCCGCTGCGCGCTGGCCCGGGCCGCGGCGAGCTCGGCGCGCACCGGGTCGGCGCGGATCACCGCGCGGCGCACCGCGGCGCGGAACTCCGCCGGGGTGCGCCGCGGGCCGCGGCCGAGCACCCTGGTGGTGACCGCGGCGGTGGCCGGGTCGTCGAGTTCCCGGGTCTCCTCGAACAGGATCCTCGCGTGGGTGTGGGAGATCTCCCCGCGGCGCAGCGCCGCGCGGGCCTCCGCGAGCCGCCCGCACAGCGCCCGGGCCAGGTCCACGTCGGCGCGCGGCGAGCCGCCGCAGTCGAGCAGCGCGACCCGCACGTGCTCGCGGGCGAAGTCGTCGCGGTCCGCCGGCGCCCGCCCGGCCACCGCGACCACCGCACTCGCCCGCTGCGCCTCCA
>DATGDX010000076.1:0-13517 GCA_035310665.1 Mycobacteriales bacterium
CTGCCCACCGCCTGGTACAACGTCGTCCCCGACCTGCCCGCGCCGCCGCCGCCCCCGCTGCGCCCCGACACCCGCGAGCCCGTCGGTCCCGACGACCTCGCGCCGCTGTTCCCGGCCGCGCTCATCGCCCAGGAGGTGACCGCGCAGCGCCACGTCGACATCCCGGGCGCGGTGCTCGACGCCTACACGCTGTGGCGCCCCACCCCGCTGGTCCGCGCCCGCCGGCTGGAGGCGGCGCTGCAGACCCCCGCACGGATCTACTACAAGTACGAGGGGGTCTCCCCGGCCGGCTCGCACAAGCCGAACACCGCGGTGCCGCAGGCCTACTACAACGCGCAGGACGGCATCCGCCGGCTCACCACCGAGACCGGTGCCGGGCAGTGGGGGACGGCCCTGGCGTTCGCCGCCGCGAGCTTCGGCCTGGACTGCGAGGTCTGGCAGGTGCGGGCGTCGTACGACCAGAAGCCCTACCGCCGGCTGGCGATGGAGGTGTACGGCGCGACCGTGCACCCCTCCCCGTCGCCGCTGACCGCCTCCGGCAGAGGGGCGCTCGAGGCCCACCCGGACAGCCCCGGCAGCCTGGGGATCGCGATCAGCGAGGCGGTCGAGGTCGCGGCCTCCGACCCAACGACCCGGTACGCGCTCGGCAGCGTGCTCAACCACGTGCTGTTGCACCAGACCGTCATCGGCGAGGAGACGCTGCGCCAACTCGCGCTCGTCGACGAGCGGCCCGACGTGGTGATCAGCTGCATCGGCGGGGGGTCGAACTTCGCCGGGCTCGCCTTCCCCGTGCTCCGCGAGGCGCTCGCCGGGCGGATGGCCCCGCGGCTGGTTGCGGTGGAGCCCGACGCCTGCCCGTCGCTGACCCGCGGCGTCTACGCCTACGACTTCGGCGACACCGCGGGTCTCACCCCGCTGATGAAGATGTACACGCTCGGGCACGACTTCGTCCCGGACCCGATCCACGCCGGCGGGCTGCGCTACCACGGCATGTCGCCGCTGCTCTCGCACGTCTACGCGCTCGGGCTCGTCGACGCGGTCGCGAGGCCGCAGACGGAGTGCTTCGCGGCGGGCCTGACGTTCGCGCGCACCGAGGGGATCGTGCCCGCTCCGGAGTCGACACACGCGATCGCCCTTGCGATCGAGGAGGCCCACGCGGCGCGCGAGGCCGGCGAGGAGCGGGTCGTGGTGCTCGCCGTCAGCGGGCACGGGCACTTCGACCTGACGGCGTACGAGCGGGCGCTGCGCGGGCACGTCGAGGACTTCGCGCTGCCCGAGGAGCGGGTCATGGCGGCGCTGGAGCGACTTCCGTGATCTTCGAGTTGACACGCGCGCCGCGGGTCGGCAATCTTTGGTCCCGTGCCGGCCCTGATTCTCGTACGTCCCGCGCGCGGGCGCTGATCCCTCGGCATCCTGCGCGCGACCCCTCGACCGCCCGTTCCGGGCCGAGGGGTTTTTTCTTGCCCGCGCCGCGCACAGGCACGAAGAGCGCACACCACACAGAACCGAATGAGGACCGATGATCGAGCAGATGACAGGCGCCCAATCGCTCGTGCGCTCGCTGGAGGCCGCGGGCGTCGAGGTGGTCTTCGGCATCCCCGGTGGCGCGATCCTTCCGGCGTACGACCCGCTGTTCGACTCCACCAAGGTCCGTCACGTGCTGGTGCGCCACGAGCAGGGGGCCGGGCACGCCGCCGAGGGCTACGCGCAGGCGACCGGCCGCGTCGGCGTGTGCATGGCGACCTCCGGACCCGGCGCCACCAACCTGGTGACGCCGATCGCCGACGCCTACATGGACTCGGTGCCGATCGTCGCCATCACCGGGCAGGTGCCGACCCCCGCGATCGGCACCGACGCCTTCCAGGAGGCGGACATCTCCGGCATCACTATGCCGATCACCAAGCACAACTACCTCGTCACCAACCCCGCAGACATCCCCCGCACCCTCGCTGAGGCGTTCCACATCGCGGGCACCGGGCGCCCCGGGCCCGTCCTCGTCGACATCCCGAAGGACACGCTGCAGGCGTCGACGACGTTCGCGTGGCCGGAGGTGCTCGACCTGCCCGGCTACCGCCCGGCGACCCGGCCGCATCAGAAGCAGGTGCGTGAAGCCGCCCGGCTCGTCGTCGACGCCAAGCGTCCGGTGCTCTACGTGGGCGGGGGGGTGCTGAAGGCCCGCGCCGCGCACGAGCTGCGCGTGCTTGCCGACCTCACCGGCATCCCGGTCGTCACCACGCTCATGGCCCGCGGTGCCTTCCCCGACTCGCACCCGCACCACCTCGGCATGCCCGGCATGCACGGCACCGTCGCCGCGGTCACCGCCCTGCAGAAGGCCGACCTCATCGTCGCGCTCGGCGCGCGGTTCGACGACCGGGTGACCGGCAAGCTGTCGTCGTTCGCGCCGTACGCCGCGGTCGTGCACGCCGACATCGACCCGGCGGAGATCTCCAAGAACCGTCCCGCGGACGTGCCGATCGTCGGGGACGCGCGCGAGGTCATCTCGGAGCTCGTCGTCGCGGTGCAGGCCGAGCACGCGGCCGGGCGGCGGGGCGACTACGCGACCTGGTGGGCACAGCTCGACGGCTGGCGGGGCACCTACCCGCTCGGGTACACCCACCCCGACGACGGCAGCCTCGCCCCGCAGCACGTCGTCGAGCGGCTCGGCCGCCTCGTCGGCCCGGACGCGGTCTACGTCGCCGGTGTGGGACAGCACCAGATGTGGGCGGCACAGTTCATCGGCTACGAGCACCCCTACACCTGGCTCAACTCCGGCGGCCTCGGGACCATGGGCTACGCGATTCCCGCCGCGATGGGGGCCAAGGTGGGCCGTCCCGAGGCGACGGTGTGGGCCATCGACGGCGACGGCTGCTTCCAGATGACCAACCAGGAATTGGCCACCTGCACGCTCGAGGGCGTGCCCATCAAGGTGGCGCTCATCAACAACGGCAGCCTCGGCATGGTGCGCCAGTGGCAGACGTTGTTCTACAACGAGCGCTACAGCAACACCAACCTGCGCCGCGGCACCCGGTTCGTTCCGGACTTCGTGCGGCTGGCCGAGGCCTACGGCTGCGTGGGGATGCGGGTCGACCGTGCCGAGGACGTGGACGCCGCGATCGATAAGGCGATGGCGGTCGACGACGTGCCCGTGGTCATCGACTTCGTGGTGCACAAGGATGCGATGGTGTGGCCGATGGTGGCGGCCGGCACCAGCAACGACGACATCCAGGTCGCGCGCAACATGGCGCCCGACTGGGACACCGAGGAGTGAGGACCCGAGAGTCATGGCGAAGCACACCCTGTCGGTCCTGGTCGAGAACAAGCCGGGCGTGCTCGCCCGCATCGCCGGGCTGTTCTCCCGCCGCGGTTTCAACATCGACTCTTTGGCGGTCGGGCCGACCGAACACCCGGACGTGTCGCGGATGACGATCGCCGTGAACGTCGAGGAGCTGCCGCTGGAGCAGGTGACCAAACAGCTGCACAAGCTCGTCAACGTCCTGAAAATCGTCGAGCTGGACCCGGAGTCGTCGGTGCAGCGCGAGCTGCTGCTGGTGAAGGTGCGCGCCGACCTGCAGACCCGTTCGCACGTGCTCGAGACCGTGCAGCTGTTCCGTGCCAAGGTGGTCGACGTGGGGCCGGACGCGGTCACGGTCGAGGCGACGGGCACCGCGGACAAGCTCGAGGCGCTGCTGCGCGTGCTCGAGCCGTTCGGCATCAAGGAGATGGTGCAGTCCGGGATGGTCGCGCTCGCCCGCGGCGCCCGCTCGATCGGCGACCGTCCGGTCCGCCCGCTGCACAAGACCGCCTGAGGGGGGCCCGTGGCCGAGATCTACTACGACGACGACGCCGACCTGTCCGTCGTGCAGGGCCGGCACGTGGCGGTGCTGGGCTACGGCAGCCAGGGCCACGCGCACGCGTTGTCCCTGCGCGACAGCGGCGTCGACGTCTGCGTCGGGCTGCCGGAGGGCTCGAAGAGCCGCGAGCCGGCCGAGGCCGAGGGGCTGCGCGTACTGGCGCCCGACGAGGCGTGCGAGGAGGCCGACCTCGTCATGGTGCTCGCGCCGGACCCGGTGCAGCGCCAGCTGTTCGCCGACGCGATCGCACCGAGCCTCGTCGACGGCGACGCGCTGTTCTTCGGCCACGGCTTCAACATCCGCTTCGGTCTCGTCGAGCCGCCGCACGGCGTCGACGTCGCGATGGTGGCGCCGAAGGGGCCGGGGCACCTGGTGCGACGGCAGTTCACCGACGGCCGCGGTGTCCCGATGCTCGTCGCCGTCGAACGGGACGCGACCCGCGGCGCCTGGCCGCTCGTGCTGTCGTACGCCAAGGCGATCGGGGGCACCCGAGCCGGTGCGATCAAGACGACGTTCACGGAGGAGACCGAGACCGACCTGTTCGGCGAGCAGGCGGTGCTGTGCGGCGGGGTCTCGGCGCTGATCGAGAAAGGCTTCGAGACGCTCGTGGAGGCGGGCTACCAGCCCGAGGTCGCCTACTTCGAGTGCCTCCACGAGATGAAGCTCATCGTCGACCTCATCTACGAGGGCGGGCTGTCCAAGATGCGCTGGTCGGTGTCGACGACGGCCGAGTACGGCGACTACACGCGGGGGCCGCGCATCATCACCGAGGCCACGAAGGCCGAGATGAGGAAGATCCTCGACGAGGTCCGTGACGGCTCGTTCGCCAAGGAGTGGATCGCGGAGTACGACGCCGGCCTGCCGAACTACCAGCGGTACGTCGAGCAGTCGCGCTCCTCGCTCATCGAGCAGGTGGGCGCGCGGTTGCGGCCCCTGATGAGCTGGATCGACGCCGGCTGAGCCGTGACCGAGCCGGCGCGGCCGCTGGTCGACGGCTTCCGGGACCGCACCGGCCGGGAGCCGGACGGCGTGTGGGCCGCGCCGGGGCGGGTGAACCTCATCGGTGAGCACACCGACTACAACGACGGGTTCGTGCTCCCGCTCGCGATCGACCGGGTCACCACCGTGGCGATCGGGCGGCGACGCGACGACGTGGCCGCCTGCTGGTCGCTGACGCACGGGGAGGCCACGGCGTACGACGTGACGACCCTCGCACCGGGCGACGTCGACGGCTGGGCGGCGTACCCGCTCGGGGTCGCCTGGGCACTCCGCCGGGGCGGGATCGACGTGCGCGGGTTCGACCTCGTGGTGTCGTCGACCGTGCCGACCGGGTCCGGCCTCTCGTCGAGCGCCGCGCTGGAGTGCGCGACCGCGCTCGGGTTGGCCGAGCTGTTCTCCGCCCGCACCGGCCGCCGCGCGCTGGCCCTCGCCGGGCAGCGAGCCGAGGCGGAGATGGCCGGTGTCCCGGTGGGCGTGATGGACCAGATGGCGTCGATGCTCGGGCGCGCCGGGCACGCGCTGTTCCTCGACTGCCGCTTCCTGGACACCGAGCAGGTCCCGCTCGACCTCGCCGGTGCCGGGCTGCGGCTGCTGGTCATCGACACCAAGGTGGAGCACTCGCTCGCCGAGGGCGCCTACGCCGAGCGCCGCCGCGCGTGCGAGCGTGCCGCGGCGCTGCTGGGCGTGCCGGCGCTGCGCGACGTCGACGCGGGGCAGGTCGAGCAGCTGCCCGCCGACGTGCGCGCCCGGGCCCGGCACGTGGTGACCGAGAACGCGCGGGTCCTCGCGACGGTCGACCGGTTACGCGCCGGCGAGTGGAGCGCGGTCGGTGCGCTGCTCGGGGCGTCGCACCGGTCGCTGCGCGACGACTACGAGGTGTCCTGCGCGGAGCTGGACACTGCGGTCGACGCCGCGGTCGGTGCGGGCGCGGTCGGGGCGCGGATGACCGGCGGCGGGTTCGGCGGCTCCGCGATCGCGCTGGTCGCCGGCGAGCGCGCCGACGCGGCGGCCCGGGCCGTGGCGGCGGCGTTCGCGCAGCGCGGGTTCCGGGCGCCGGAGGTGTTCGCCGTGGAGGCGACCGACGGGGCCCGGAGGGTTCGCTGAGATGCCCCCTGAGATGCGGCAGTTCCCCGACGGCTTCCTGTGGGGCAGCTCGACCGCGGCGCACCAGGTCGAGGGCGGCAACGTCAACAACGACTGGTGGGCGTGGGAGCACGCGGCGGTGAGCACGGCGGTCGAGCCGTCCGGCGACGCGATCGACCAGTTCGCGCGCTACGCCGAGGACTTCGCGTTGCTCGCCTCGCTGGGGCAGAACGCGCACCGGCTCTCGCTGGAGTGGTCCCGCATCGAGCCCGCGATGGGCGAGTTCTCGCGGGCGGCCCTCGACCACTACCGCCGGGTCCTGGGCACGCTCGCCGACCACGGGTTGACCGGCTTCGTGACCCTGCACCACTTCACCAACCCGCGCTGGTTCGCGGAGCGCGGCGGATGGGTGGCGCGCGACGCCGTCGAGGTGTTCGAGCGCTACTGCGCGGTGGTCTCGGCGGCGCTCGGCGACCTCATCCCGTACGCGTGCACGATCAACGAACCGCAGATCGTCGCCCTGTTCGGCTACCTGCTCGGCCACCACCCACCGGGGCTGCGCAACCCCGCGCTGTGGCGGCGCGTCACCCGGGCCCTGGTGCGCGCCCATCTCGTCGCCGTCGGCGCGCTGCGCGCGGGGGCGGGGGCGCCGCGTCCCGGGGTGTGCCTGCAGCTGCCGGCGCTGCAGCCCGCGCGCGCCGGCGACCCGGCGTGCGAGGGCCACTGTCGGGAGCTGCGCGCCGAGACAGCCGAGGTCTACCTGGACGCGCTGGCCGCGGCGGACGACCCGGGCGACTTCGTCGGCGTGCAGTACTACACGCGGATGCGGGTCGACCCGGCGGCCGTGGACGGGTTCGCAGCCGCGCCCGGCGGGGCGCCGGTGACCCAGATGGGATGGGAGATCCACCCCGACGGGTTGCGGCAGGCGGTGCACGCCGCGGCGCGCGCCGGGCTGCCCGTGGTGGTCACGGAGAACGGCATCGCGACGCATGACGACGCCGACCGCGTGGCGTACCTGTCGTCGCACCTGCACGCGCTGCGCCAGGCGATGGACGAGGGCGCCGACGTCCGCGGCTACCTGTACTGGTCGAGCTTCGACAACTTCGAGTGGGCCGAGGGGTACCGCCCGACCTTCGGGCTCGTCGGCATCGACCGGGACGACGGGCTGCGGCGCGTCGTACGGCCGAGCGCGCGTCTGTTCGGCCAGGTCGCCCGGACCGGCTCGCTCACGCCGCTCGCCGCTGGCCCCGCGCCCCCACCCCCGCCTCCCGGTGACGTTGATCATCGAACCTGATCGACGGCACCGATACCGGGGTGATTTGTCGCGGTCCCGGGGTGCCGTTGACCACGCAAGCGGGCGGGAACCCGATCGCGGGTCGCTCGCTAGACTCGCGGGGCCCACTCGCCGCCGTCCGCAAGGGATCGATTCGTGAGCAAGCCCGTCGTCCTCGTCTCCGAGGAGTTGTCCCCCGCCGGCCTCGATGTGCTCGCCTCCGACTTCGAGGTCCGCCAGGTCGACGGCACCGACCGACCGGCGCTGCTGGCCGCGCTTGCCGACGTCGAGGCGGTCATCGTCCGCAGCGCGACCCAGATCGACGCCGAAGCCCTCGCCGCGGCCCCGAGGCTGAAGGTGGTCGCCCGCGCCGGCATCGGGCTCGACAACGTCGACGTCGCCGCGGCGACCAAGGCCGGCGTCATGGTCGTCAACGCGCCGCAGTCCAACGTGGTCAGCGCCGCGGAGCACGCGATCGCGCTGCTGTTGGCCTGCGCCCGGAACATCCCCGCCGCGAACGCCTCGCTCAAGGGCGGTCAGTGGAGCCGGTCGAAGTTCACCGGGATCGAGCTGCAGGACAAGACCGCGGGGATCCTGGGCCTCGGACGGATCGGGGTCCTCGTCGCCCAACGGCTGTCCGCCTTCGGGATGCGCCTGATCGCGTACGACCCCTACGTCCAACCGGCGCGTGCCGCGCAGATCGGCGTACGCATGGTGTCCCTCCCCGACCTGCTCCGGGACAGCGACGTCATCTCGGTCCACCTGCCGAAGACCCCGGAGACGGTGGGCATCGTCGGGGTGAACGAGCTCGCCCTCGTCAAGCCGACCCTGCTGATCGTCAACGCCGCCCGCGGCGGCATCGTCGACGAGCAGGCGCTGGCGGACGCGATCCGCGACGGGCGGGTGGCCGGGGCCGCCGTCGACGTGTTCGCCCAGGAACCGTGCACGGATTCACCGCTGTTCGCCTTCGACCGGGTCGTCGTCACGCCGCACCTCGGCGCGAGCACTCACGAGGCACAGGAGAAGGCGGGCACCGGGGTCGCGCGCTCGGTGCGGCTGGCGCTGTGCGGCGAGTTCGTGCCCGACGCGGTCAACGTCGAGGGCGGCGCGATCGCCGAGGAGGTTCGCCCCGCGTTGCCGCTCGCCGAGAAGCTCGGGCGGATCTTCACGGCGCTCGCCGGCGCGGTCGCCAGCCGCCTCGACGTCGAGGTGTGCGGGGAGATCGCGGCGTACGACGTCAACGTGCTCAAACTCGCCGTGGTCAAGGGGGTGTTCACCGACGTCGTCGAGGAGAGCGTGTCGTACGTCAACGCCCCGCTGCTCGCCCAGGAGCGGGGGGTCGAGGTCCGCCTCACCACGACCGCCGACAGCCCCGACTTCCGCAACCTGCTCACGGTGCGCGGCACGCTGCCGACCGGGACGCAACTGTCTGTCTCCGGCACTCTCACCGGTCCGAAGCACCTCGAGAAGCTCGTCGAGGTCGACGGGTTCGACCTCGAGATCGAGCCGACGGAGCACATGGCCTTCTTCCGCTACCTGGACCGACCGGGGATCGTGGGCATCGTCGGCCGGCTGCTCGGCGACGCCGAGCTGAACATCGCGGGCATGCAGGTCAGCCGCGACGAGCGGGGCGGGCACGCGCTGATGGCGCTCACCGTCGACTCCACGATCCCCCCCGAGCTGCTCGACCGCATCACGTCGGAGATCGGGGCGGTGTCCGGGCGCGCCGTCAACCTCGTCGACGTCTGACCCGTCAGGTCTTCCCGACGCTGCGCCGGCGAGGACTCCCGAACGGGGAAGGGTGGCCGCGTCCGGCGGCGGGCACAGTCCCGGCCGTGACCAGTCGACCTGTCCGCTCACCCGACGACATGGTGCCGTTCGGCCTGCGCGTGGCTACGGCCTTCGCCTGGCGGTTCCTCGTCGTGGGCACCGCGGTCGTCGTCCTCGGGATCATCCTCGCCCGGATCCGGGTCGTCGCGGTCGCCGTCGCCGCGGCGATCCTGCTGGCCGCGCTGCTGCAACCGGGCGTCGCCTGGCTGCGCGTGCGGCGGGTGCCGCGGGGGCTTGCCGTCCTCGCCTGTGTGCTCGGCTTCTTCGCCGTCGTCGGCACCACGTTCTGGCTCATCGGCAGCCAGCTCGTCGCGCAGGCACCCGAGCTGCAGGCGGCGCTGACCGGGGGGATCGACCAGGTGCGCAACGCCCTGGTGAACAGCTCCCTGCCGATCGGGCGCGGCACGATCGACCAGGTGACCGACCAGGTGATCTCCGGGTTGCAGCACAACTCCAACCGCGTCTACGCCGGGGTGCTCAGCACCGCCACCGTGGCCGTCGAGGTCGTCGGGGGCATGCTCCTCGCGCTGTTCACGATGATTTTCCTGCTGCTCGACGGGCGGGGGATCTGGGGCTGGATCGTGCGGCTGTTCCCGCAGGGGGCGGCGTTCGACGTCGACGAGGCGGGGCACCGGGCGTGGCACACGCTCGTCCGGTACGTCCGCGGCACCATGGTCGTCGCGATGTTCGACGCGGCGTTCATCGGCCTCGCGCTGGTCATCATGGGTGTGCCGCTCGCCCTGCCGCTGACCGTGCTGACGTTCTTCGGGGCCTTCATCCCGATCGTCGGGGCGACCCTCGCGGGCGCCGCCGCGGTGCTCGTCGCGCTCGTCGACGGTGGGCTGAGCACCGCGCTCGTGATCCTGGCGGCGGTCGTGGCCGTCCAACAGGTCGAGGGGCACCTGCTCCAGCCGCTGGTGCTCGGGCGCGCGGTCGCCGTCCACCCGGTCGCCATCGCGCTGTCCATCGCGGCGGGCGGGATCGTCGCCGGGCTGGCCGGGGCGGTGCTCGCGGTGCCGATCGCGGCCACGGTCAACACGGTCGGGCGCTACCTCGCGGAGCGCCACCCGACGCAGCGCGCGGCGCTCGGGCTGCCGGCCACCGCGCCGCCCGGGTCCGCGCCCGACGCGTCCGCGCCCGACGCGTCCGCACCCGGCGGCGCCGCGTCCGCACCAGACGAGCCGGTCCAGACCGCGGAGGAATCGCCCGTGTCGACCGGCGCCGGATCGCGCGCCGGCGTGCACCAGCCGCTACGCTAACCGGCGTGACGCCCGCGCAGCTGCTCCTTAGCCGCCGCGGCGGGGCCTAGTCCGTAGGCCGGCTCCCCGCCGCGGGGTGGTGCGCTGGCCTGCGACCGCCGCAAACAGGGAGCAGCACGTGACCGACCACGTCATCATCTTCGATACCACGCTGCGCGACGGTGAACAGTCGCCGGGGATCGCCTACTCGGTCAGCGAGAAGGTCGAGATCGCCGAGCAGCTGGCCCGCCTCGGCGTCGACGTCGTCGAGGCCGGTTTCCCGGCCGCCAGCTCGGGCGACTTCGAGGGCGTCCAGGCGATCGCCGAGACCGTCCGCGGCGTGACCGTCGCCGCGCTGTGCCGGACCCGGCTGGAGGACGTCGACCGGGCCTGGGAGGCCATCAAGGGGGCCGAGCGGCAGCGGATCCACACGTTCATATCCACCTCGCCGATCCACCGCACGAAGAAGCTGCGGATGACCTCCGACGAGGTGCTCGCCGAGACCGCCCGCGCCGTGGCGCACGCGCGCAGCCTGTGCCCCGACGTCGAGTTCTCGGCCGAGGACGCGACCCGCACCGAGGTCGAGTTCCTCGTCGACGTGCTCACCGCCGCCGTCGAGAACGGCGCCAGCACGATCAACGTGCCGGACACCGTCGGCTTCGCGATGCCGACCGAGTTCGTCGGGATCCTCGACGAGGTGCGCCGGCGGGTGCCCGGTGCCGACCGGGTGGTCTGGTCGGTGCACTGTCACAACGACCTCGGTCTGGCCACCGCCAACTCGCTGGCCGCCGTACGCGCCGGGGTGCGCCAGGTCGAGGTGTGCGTCAACGGCGTGGGGGAGCGCGCGGGCAACACCGCCCTCGAAGAGATCGTGATGTGCCTGCGCACCCATCAGCCGACGCTGGGGCTGCACACTGGCGTGAACACCCGTGAGCTCGCGCGCACCTCGCGGCTGGTGTCCATGCTCGCCGGTTACCCGGTGCAGCCGAACAAGGCGGTCGTGGGCGCCAACGCGTTCAGCCACGAGAGCGGGATCCACCAGCACGGGGTGCTGATGGAGCGCACGACGTACGAGATCTTGAACCCGGAGGACATCGGCATCGCCGGCTCCACGATCGTCCTCGGCAAGCACTCCGGTCGCCACGCGTTCATCGAGGCGCTGGCGGAGCTGGGGTTCCGGCTGACCGGCGAGGCCCTGGAGCGCGCGTTCGCGCGGTTCAAGGAGCTGGCCGACCGCAAGACGAAGCTCACCGACGAGGACCTGGTGGCGCTGGCGACCGAGGAGACGAGCGAGGACGCGGCCGCTGCCAGCGGTGCGTGGATGTTCCAGTGGCTCGCCGTCGCCGGGGGCACGGACACCGGGCCACGCGCCACCGTGCGCCTGGCGAAGGGGGACGAGGTCGTCGAGGCCGACGCGACCGGTGACGGGATGATCGACGCCGCGTGCAACGCGGTCGCCAAGGCGGTCGGCGTCGACGCCTCGCTGGTGGCGTTCCAGGTCGCCGCGGTGACCCCGGGCACCGACGCGGTCGGCGACGTGAGCGTCCAGGTCGACGTGGCCGGGCAGCGGGTGAACGCGCGGGGGGTGTCCACCGACGTGGTCGAGGCCAGCGCCCGCGCCTTCTTGCACGCGATCAACAAGGTGGTCACCGGCACCGCGGTGAGGCCCCGGACCGACAAGCCCTGACGGCGGCGTACGTCGCATGCGACTCGCATGAGACTGCCATGAGACTCCCATGAGACTGGCCGTCATCCCCGGCGACGGGATCGGCCCCGAGGTCGTGGCCGAGGGTCTGAAGGTGCTGCGTGCGGTGCACCCGGACGTGGCGACCACGGACTACGACCTCGGGGCTCGCCGCTGGCACGCGACCGGCGAGACGCTACCGGACGCGGTGCTCGACGAGCTGCGCGAGCACGACGCAATCCTGCTCGGTGCGGTGGGCGACCCGAGCGTGCCGAGCGGGGTGCTGGAGCGGGGGCTGCTGCTGCGGCTGCGCTTCGGGCTCGACCACCACGTCAACCTGCGCCCGGTCAAGCTCTACCGCGGGGTCGACTCCCCGGTCGCCGGCCTGACCCCCGAGCGGCTCGACATGGTGGTCGTGCGCGAGGGCACCGAGGGCCCGTACGCCGGCACCGGCGGCGCGTTGCGGGCCGGCACCCGGCACGAGGTCGCCACCGAGGTCAGCCTGAACACGGCGTACGGCGTGGAGCGGGTCGTCCGCGACGCGTTCGCCCGGGCCGCGCGCCGGCCCCGGCGCCGCCTCACGCTCGTGCACAAGGACAACGTCCTCGTGCATGCCGGGCGGCTCTGGCAGCGGATCGTGCGGGCGGTGGCCGCGGAGTTCCCCAAGGTCGGCGTCGACTACGTGCACGTCGACGCCGCCACCATGTTCTTCGTGTCGCGGCCCGAGCGGTTCGATGTTGTGGTCACCGACAACCTGTTCGGCGACATCCTCACCGACCTCGGTGCCGCGGTCGCCGGCGGGATCGGGCTGGCGGCGAGCGGCAACCTCGACGTCTCCCGGACCAACCCGTCGATGTTCGAACCCGTGCACGGCTCGGCGCCGGACATCGCGGGCCAGGGGGTCGCCGACCCCACCGCGACAGTGCTGTCGGTGGCGATGCTGCTCGACCACCTCGGACTCGTCGCGGAGGCGACGGCGGTCGAGACGGCCGTCGCCCGCCGGCTCGCCAGGCGGCCCGGTCCCGCCCGCACCGCCGAGGTCGGTGACGCGCTCGCGCAGGCCGCCGCCGACGCCCTGCGCTGACATCCACGGGTCGTCGTGGTGCAATCGAGCGGGCGCACGCGCGCCCGAGGACTCGAGGGAGCACCTGTGCCGATCACGCCGACCACGAAGATCTGGATGAACGGGAAGCTCGTCGACTGGGACCGGGCGACCGTGCACTTCCTCACCCCGACGCTGCACTACGGCTGGGGAGTGTTCGAGGGGGCGCGCGCCTACCCCACCTCGCGCGGCCCGGCGGTCTTCCGGCTCGGCGACCACGTCGCGCGCCTGTTCCGCAGCGCCCGGATCTACCTCATGGACATCCCGTTCACGGCGGAGGACATCGTCGCGGCGACGAAGGAGACGATCCGCGCGAACGACGTCGAGGAGTGCTACGTCCGGCACCTGGTCTACCTCGGGTACGGCGAGATGGGCCTCAACCCGCTGCCGTCGAAGGTCGAGGTCGGCATCGCGGTGTGGCCGTGGGGGGCCTACCTCGGCAAGGAGGCGCAGGAGA
>DATGDX010000077.1:0-6303 GCA_035310665.1 Mycobacteriales bacterium
GCAGGGCCTGTTCAAGGCACCCACCGTCGTGAACAACGTCGAGAGCATCGCCACCCGTGCCGTGGATCGTGGAGCACGGCGGGTCGGCGAGTTGCCGGGCGGAGCCCGCCCGGCGATACCGTGAGCCCGATCGTCACGACCCCGTCCCGTGACGTCGGCGGTGAGGTCCCCCGCCGTCCCATACAGTCGGCACAGCGCTACGCCGCGTTGGGCCGTGGGGACGAGTCGGGTCAGCGGCTGGTGTGCGTCAACGCCGGCTTCCAGCGGCCGGGCGTCTACGAGGTGCCGTCGGGCGTGCCGATGCGGCACATCGTGTCGACCCTCGCCGGCGGGCTGCGCGGTGGCGCGCGGCTTCGGTCGCTGCAGATCGGGGGCCCGCTGGGCGGTTTCCTCGACCCGCACCAACTCGACCTCCCGCTGTCCGGACCGGCCCTGGCCGCCGCCGGGGTCGGCCTGGGGCACGCGAGCATGGTCGGCTTCGACGACACGATCCCCGGCCGCGCGATTCTCAAGCACATCTGGCGGTTCGCCGCGGCGGAGAGCTGCGGCACCTGCACGCCCTGCCGGGTGGGCAGCCAGCGGGGGCTGGAGCTGTCGCGGCGGCTCGACATCCCCGCGCTCGAGGCGCTGTGCGAGACGCTGCGCGTCGCGAGCCTGTGCGCGTTCGGCCCCGGGATCGCGCAGGCGGTGCGCAGCATCCTGCGCGTCTACTCGGACGAGCTCTGGGCGAGCGGAGGGTCCCGCTGATGGCCGACCAGCAGAGCGACCGCGAGCTCGGTCCGGACATGGTGAGGATCGCGGGTGTCGGTGGGCAGCCCGCCGAGGCCACGCTGCACGTGTGCGTCGACGGCGTCGAGGTGGCCGTCGAGCCGGGGACGACGCTGTTGGAAGCGGCACGGGGGGCTGGCGCGTTTGTGCCGACGCTGTGTAACGACGACCGACTTGCGCCGTACGGTTCGTGTCGGGTGTGCCTCGTCCGGGTCGACGGTGCCCGCGGTCCCGTCGCCTCCTGCGTCACCCCCTGCACCGACGGCATGCGGGTCAGCACCCGGGACCCGGGAACCGTGCGCGCCGCCCGCTCGGTCCTCGAGCTGATGGTGTCGCAGCTGCCCGAGCGGGCACTCGACGTCCCCGCGGAGCGCAGCGAGCTGGTCCGGGTCTGCGAGCACTTCGGGGTTTGGGCCAACGACTTCGGGACCGCTTACGGCTCCGCCCGCGGCTTCGACTTCAGCCACCCCTACGTCAAGCTCGACCGCGACCTGTGCATCGCGTGTGGCCGCTGCGTCCGGATGTGTGACGAGGTGCAGGCCACGTTCGCGCTGACCCTGGCGAGCCGTGGCTACGCCACTCTTGTCGTGCCCGGCAGCGGTGGCACGTGGGCGACCTCCGACTGCGTCGCCTGCGGCGGGTGCGTCAGCTCGTGCCCGAGCGGTGCCTTGTCCGAGCCCGGTTTTCTCGACCTTCGCCCGGTTTCCGGTACGACGACCACGACCTGTGGTTACTGCGGCGTCGGTTGCACGCTGCAGGTGCACACCCGCGACGACGCCGTCGTCGCGGTCACACCCGCGCTCGACGGGCCGGTCAACCGCGGGCACGCGTGCGTCAAGGGCCGGTTCGCGCACGGGTTCGCGCGGCACCGGGAGCGGCTGACGACTCCGCTGCTGCGCCGTGGTGGGCGCGGCTCGCCGCTGGAGCCGGTGTCGTGGGGGGAGGCGCTCGGTTTTCTGGCCGACCGGCTCGGCCGTATTCGCGCCACGTTCGGTCCCGACGCGATCGCCATGATCTGCTCCTCGCGTGCGACGAACGAGGAAAACTACCTCGCGCAGAAGTTCATGCGCGCCGGGATCGGCACCTCCAACATCGACAACTGTTCTCGGCTCTGCCACGCTCCCTCTGCCGCCGGCCTGGTGGCCTCGCTCGGGCTGTCCGGCGGCACCAACTCGATGGAGGACATGGAGCAGGCGGACTGCTTCCTGCTGGCCGGCACCAACACGACCGAGGCGCACCCGGTCGTCGGTGCGCGCATCAAGCAGGCGGTGCTGCGCGGCGCCAGGCTGGTCGTCGTGGATCCGCGGCGTATCGAGCTGGCCGACTTCGCCGACGTGCACCTGCGCGGCCGGCCCGGCTCCAACGTGGCGGTGTTCAACGGGCTGGCGCACGTGCTCGTCGAGGAGGGACTCGTCGACGAGGTGTTCCTCAAGGAGCGGGCCGACGGCTGGGACGAGCTGCGGAGCCTGCTCGCCGACTACCCGCCGGAGCGGGTCGAGGAGCTGTCCGGTGTCCCGGTCGACGAGCTGCGGCGGGCCGCCCTGCTGTACGGCCGCGCGGCCCGTCCGGCGATCGTCTACGGGCTGGGTATCACCGAGCACATGCACGGCACCGACGGGGTGCGCACGCTGGCGAACCTGGCGATCCTCACCGGCCACGTCGGCACCCCGCAGGGCTGCGGCGTCAACCCCCTGCGCGGGCAGAACAACGTGCAAGGCGCCTCCGACATGGGCTCCCTGCCCGACCTGCTGCCGGGTTATCAAAAGGTCGTCGACGACGCGGCGCGGGGGAGGTTCGAGGCCACGTGGGGCGTGGGCCTGCCGGCGAGGCCGGGAATGCGGATCCCGGAGATGTTCGACGCGGCGATCTCGGGTCGGCTGAAGGCGCTGTACGTCTTCGGTGAGGACATCATGTCCACGGACCCGGACACGGGGCACGTGCAGGCGGCGCTGGAGGCGTGCGAGCTCGTCGTGAGTCAGGAGATCTTCCTGTCGCGGACCGCCGCATCGGCCGACGTCGTACTGCCGGGAGCGTCGTTCCTCGAAAAGGACGGCACCTTCTGCAACTTCGACCGCCGGTTCCAGCGCGTGCGCCCCGCGCTGCCGCCGCCCGGCGAGGCGCGCACGGACTTCGACGTGATCCTGGCCGTGTCGGACGCGCTCGGCATCGATGTGGGGATCCGCACCCCCGCGGAGGCGATGCGCGAGTGCGCGTCGCTGGCGCCGCTGTACGCCGGCATCAGCCACGAGCGGCTGGACCGCGAGGGGGCGCTGCACTGGCCGTGCCGGTCCGTCGACGCCCCGGGGGAGCCGACGCTCTACCTGGAGGGGTTCGCGACCGCGAGCGGCCGGGCGCAACTCGCGGCGAAGGACTACCTGCCGCCGGGGGAGGAGCCGGACGCCGCCTACCCGTACGTGCTCATCACCGGGCGGCGGCTGGAGCACTACAACGCCGGGACCATGACACTGCGAACGCCGAACCGGGACCTCGTGCCCGGGGAGTGGCTGGAGATGGCGCCCGACGACGCGCGGCGGCTCGGGGTCCACGACGGGGACAAAGTGGAGGTGATCAGCCGCCGCGGGTCCGTCGCGGTGCCGGCCCGGCCGACCCCCCGGGCGTCGTCGGGGGAGGTCTTCCTGTCGTTCCACTTCCCCGAGGCGCCGTCGAACGTGCTGACGTCGCGCGTGGTGGACACCGTCACGTCCTGTCCGGAATACAAGGTGACGGCGGTGCAGGTGCGCCCATTGTGACGGTCGGCCGCTGAGAGCCCGCCCGCCCCGGGGCGTCCGGCGTACGCCGGTCCCGTGGTGCCCGCCCCCGCAGTGCCCGCCGTCCACCTTCTTGCGCCCGGATTGTCCCTTTCTGATGACCATTCGATCAGGCTCGATGATCAAAGGCACCCGGAGGGGAGGGGCGCGCAGCGGTCGGGAGAGGTGTACGCCGTGCGGCGGCGCGAAAGGCGCGCAGCCCCACCTCCCGGGGCCGGTCGGGGGGCAGTCGTGGTCCACACTGGCGCTGCGTGAGCGGAGCGCGAGGGCGAAGGCGGGAGCAGTGACGCAGCGCAACTATCGGTGTCGCGAGCACGACCATCGGCTCGTCGTCGTGGGGTTCGGCTCGCCGGGTGTCCCCGCGGACCCGCTGCCCGGGGCGACCGACGACCTGCTGCGGCGGCGGCTGGCGGCCGGTGTCACCGGCGCCGGTGCGCGTCCCCACCTCGTCGCGTTGCAGCGCATCGCCGACGAGAACGGTGGGCACCGCGCCTCGCCCGGCCCGGGGTACGACGCGAGCGTCGACTACGTCGTGGCGGTCCTGCGGGCCGTGGGGTACGACGTCGAGACACCCGGCTACCCGTTGCCGAAGCGCCGGCGCCGGCACGGGGGCGCGTGGTGCCGGAACGTCGTCGCGCAGACCCGCACCGGAGACCCGGGCCGGGTGATCGTGGTCGGGGCGCACCTGGATTCGGTGCGACAGGGGCCGGGGATCAACGACAACGGCTCCGGCGTCGCCGCGCTGCTGGAAATCGCGACCCGGCTCGGCGGCTCCCCGCCGGTCCGCAATGCGGTGCGTTTCGCGTTCTGGGGCTCGGAGGAGGACGACCTCGAGGGATCCACTCACTACGTCACGACGCTGTCCGGCCGCGACCGCGACTCCATCCTGCTGTACCTCAACCTGGACATGGTCGCGTCCGCGAACGCCGGATACTTCGTGCTCGGCGGGGAAGGCAAGACCGTCGCGAAGTCCGGGCCGCCTGGCTCGGCTCGGATCGCATGCGTGCTCGTCGAGCACCTCGCCGCCGCGGCTGTTGTCGCGAAGACCACGCGCTTCGACCGCGAGTCCGACTATGCCGCCTTCATCGACGCGGGCATCCCGACCGGCGCGGTCTGGTCCGGGGACCGGAAGACGATGACCGGCAAACAGGCCCGGCGCTGGGGCGGACGGGGCGGGGAACGTTTCGACCCGCACTACCACACCCGGCGAGACCGGCTCGACGAGTTGGACCACACGGCGCTGGACCGCTTCACGCGAGCGGTGGCCGGGACCGTCACCCACTTCGCGGTGTCGGTCGACACCCGTCCCCGGTGAGCAGCGGGTCGACCCTCGCCTCCGCTGTCCGCCCCGCTGGGGCGCCGGATCGGGGGATCCGAAAAGAGGACCGCGTCAGCGCCGCAGCGTGAGCGCGACGCGGCCGCGCTCGGCGAGCGTCCCGTCGGACACCAGGGCCACCCACCCGCCGCGCTGCAACACGGTTTCGATGACCTCGTCCACCGCGTCGTCGAGCACGTCCGGATCGTCCACGTCCGCCGCCGGCATGACGTAGTCGCCGTCGACGCTCAACCGTGCGGGATAGAAGAAGCCCTCCTCGACCGCCAGCATCTCCGGCCGCTCGGCACGAGCCGCGAGCCACACGGACTGCATGTCGTCGACGCTTCGGTGCGCGCTGGTCCGTGCCTCCAGCAGGGCGAGCGCCTCGTCTTCCCGCGAACGCAGGTACTGCTCGAGAAGCGGACGGATCAGCGGGGTCAGCTGGTGCAGCGGGGTCTGGGCGTGGCTGCCGCGGACCACTCCCGCGAGCCGACGGGTGTTCGTCGACACCGACCGGAAGGCACTCGCCGTCCGATCCGCGCCGACGATGACGAGCGGGGCCGGATGCAGACGGAGGTACCGGCCGAGGGCGCGGTCGACGGTCCGCAGGAACGGGTCGTGACCGCGGCGCGCGAGGTGCACCTCGACGGAGAGCGGCACCGGCCGGACGCGATCGGCACCTCGCTGCTCACCACCGTCGTGCTCTGCAACGACGCGGCGCTGACCGGGGAGGCGGTGGTCGGTGACCCGGCCGAGGCGGCTCTGCTCGTCGCCGTCGCGAACGGTGGGGCAGACGTCGACGCGCTGCGGGCGGCGCACCCGCGTATCGCCGAGGTCCCGTTCGACTCGGCGAACAAGTTCATGGCGACGTTCTACGCCGAGAACGGGGCGGTACGCGCGCACGTGAAAGGTGCGCCGGACGTTCTGCTGGCGCTATGCGCGCATCTGGTCACCGACCAGGGCGTGGTGTCGCTCGACGCGCAACGGCGGCGGGACCTTCAGGAGCAGGTGGCCGCGCTCGCCGCCCGCGGGCTGCGTGTCCTGGGTGCCGCGACCGCGCTGCTCGACGGCGCCGAGCGCGAGGAGGGCGAGCTCGCCGACCGCCTCACCGATCTCACCCTGCTGGGACTGGTCGGGCTCGCGGACCCACCCCGCCCCGAGGCGCGCGACGCGGTCGCGCTGTGCCGACGGGCCGGTGTCGCCGTCAAGATGGTCACCGGGGACCACTCGGCGACGGCGGCCGCAATCGCCGCGGAGATCGGCATCGGCGGCGAGGTCGTCACCGGCGCGGACCTGGACCGGATGCCGCCGGACGAGCTCGCGCAGCGCATCGACGGCATCGGCGTCTTCGCCCGCGTCGCCCCCGAGCACAAGGTGGCCATCGTGCGGGCCCTCACCGCACGCGGGCACGTCGTCGCGATGACGGGGGACGGCGTCAACGACGCGGCCGCG
>DATGDX010000078.1:0-3565 GCA_035310665.1 Mycobacteriales bacterium
CCGTACGGGTCACCAGCGAGTGAGGTTGCGTTCGATCGCCCGCCGGGCCACCTCGAGCACGGCGTCTCGGCCGTCGGGTGGCGCGATCGCGGCGCTCGGCGGGAGCGGTTCGCGGCGGCGGGAACGGTCGTCGGCGGGAGCGTCGGGCGCCTCGTCGGCCGCGGCGTCGGAGCAGGGCGGCCAGGTTGCGCAGGGTGACCCACAGGTGGTTCAGTTCCCGGTGCGGGCGAAGTAGTCGATCACCTCGCGGTAGCCCACCAGCGCCTCGCGGACGCGCCCACCGGCGGCCCGGACCGTCAGCAGTCCGACGGTCGCGACCGCGACGAGGAAGGTCGCGCCCGACGTGCGGGCCAGCTCGATGGCGCGGACGTACTCCTGCTCCGCCGGCTCGGTGCGCCCGGCGCGGCTGTCGATCTCCCCCGCGACGTACGAGTTCCACGAGAGCATGCTGGGGGACCTGGCGCCGGCGAGCCCCCGCTCGTTCAGCGTCCGCGCTTGCTCCACATCGCCCGCGTACGCCGTGGCGAGCGCCGCGATGCCGAGACTCTCCGCCGGTCGGCGGGCGAGCGTGGCCGGGGCGAGGCAGAGCTCGACCACCTCGGCGTACGCCCCTCGCGCCAGGGCGGCCACCGACAGCGGCAGCAGGCACCGCCACGCCCCGGCGTCGTCGGTCGCCAGGCCCAACCCGGTGCGGGCGAGCTTGTCGGCCTGCGGGTAGTCGCCGCGATGGTAGGTGGCCTCCGCCGCCGTGCCGAGCACGACCGCGGCGCGCGGGTGGGTGGCCACGACCGGGTCGTCGGCCAACTCCTCGGCCCAGCCCCGGATCTCCACGAGGTCGCGGTAGGCGACGACGTCGTACAGCGCGGTGATGATCGCCGCGCAGGCCTCGCCAGACCCCCGGTGTCGGGCCAGCCGCCACGCGGCCCGCAGGTTGGCCAGCTCACGGCGTACGACGGCGTCGGCCTCGGGCTCGCGCTCACTAACCAAGACCGCTTCAGCCCACGCGGTCAGCTCGACCGCCCAGCGGACCATCCTCGCGGCCGCGGCCTCCTCCTCGCCGGTCGCGGCGAGCCGGTCGAGGCCGAACGCCCGCAGCGTTTCCAGCATGCGGTAGCGGGTGCCGTTCTCGAAGCTCGCTTCGATCATCGAAGCGTCGACGAGGCGGGCCAGGGCGCTGCCGGGGTCGCCGTCGAGGCCCAGCTCCGCGCCGAGCCGCTCCGCGGTGTCGAGGTCGATGCCGTCGACGAAGACCGACAGGTGCCGGAACAGGCGCCGCTCGTCCTCGCCCAATAGCTGGTAGGACCATTCGATGGTCGCGCGCAGCGTCCGGTGCCGGGGATCGCCGCTGGGCCGGCCGCCGGCGAGCAGGTCGAGCGAGCGGTCGAGCCGGTCACGCAGGTCCGTGACCGAGAAGGTGGACAGGCGACCGGCGGCGAGTTCGATGGCCAGTGGCATCCCGTCGAGCCGGCGCACGATGTCAGCGACCGCCTGCAACGTCACCGGCGTCGCCGGGGAACCGGGCCGCACCCGGCGGGCGCGGTCGAGGAAGAGCGCGACGGACGGGACCTGAGCAAGAGCCTGGTCGGGTCCGGGCAGGGCGAGTGGCGCCAGCCGCCAGACGTATTCCGCGGCGAGCCCGAGCGGTTCGCGGCTGGTGGCCAGCACGCGGATCTGGGGACAGCAGGACAAGACCGCACCGACGCTCTCGCGGACCGCGTCGAGCAGGTGCTCGCAGTTGTCGATCACGAGCAGGCCGGGGCGGTCGGCCAACACGGCGATGCAGGCCGAGAGAAGGTCTCCCTGGACGACCTCCAGGCTCAGCGCCGCTGCCAGCGCGTGCGGGACGGCGGCGGGATCGCGGCTGGTGGGCACGGTGTCGCGCGCGACCGCCTGCCGCCCGTCGGCGGCGATGAACTCCCACTCTCGGGGCAGGAACACGATCAGGTAGTCGGGGCAGGTCTTGCCTACGGGATCTCCTCTGTCGGGGTCAGTCGTCCTCGGGGTAGTCGTTCACCTTCGCCGGGAGCCCGTACTTCTTCACGAAGGCCTTGATGGCCACGTGTCGGTTCGGGCAGAGAAAAACGTCCAGGCTGTCGTCGTACGTCGCTCCCTGGACGCCGCACCACTCGCACGCGATGTGTGTTGTCGCCCAGGCGAGTAGGGCGTCGACGTTCTTCAGTTCGTCACCCATGCTCACCGTTCCACTCTCAGTGTTCTGGGTAGGCCGACGTGGTAGTTGATCCCGCTCTTGCTCATCCCGATTTTTTCGCTACCTACCTTTGCTCGGCGGGTAGCCGCGCTCCTGCGTGATTGTCTCGATGAATGTCGTGATTCGCCTCGAATCTCGTCGCTGTCCACGATCGGCATCGCTTCTCTCCCTCTCACGTCATCCCGACCGCTTGTGCGCCGCGCTCGGCGGGGCAGCCGCATGCAGTCCACGACACGCGCATCGCACTGCTGGGTCATCGGGCTGGTGAGCGCAAGCGTCTTGCGTTCGACCGCCGCGATCTGCTCCACCACGTCCCACAGCACGTGCCGCAGGATCGCCAGAATGTCCTCGTCGACGGCCGTTCGCCCGTGCAGCCATGCGGCGGGCCGGTACGCAGCGGGCCCCCGTCCACGGCCCCGCTGCGTGGCGGTCGGCTCGGCCCTACTCGGGCGGCGCGGGAAGGAGGCGGGACCATGCCCAGGTGCCCGATCAGGAATGCTTCCACGTGCGGGCGAACACCACGATCGCGGTCGCGAGGAGCAGCGCGACTAGAATTCGTGCCGTCGATTCCTCGAATACGCCCATCCTGCCGATGACGGCGAGGGTGATCAGAGTGGTCACGGCGAACAGGCGTGCCGGCCGGCTCGGCCGGTCGGCGAACCGTCGCAGCGCGACGACGACCATCGTGATGATGGTTGCGATCACGGAGCTGACGCCGAGCCAGCCCAAGACGACCAGCCAAGGCTCGGTCAGGGGCGCCTGCTGCGAGACGATCACGCCTCCTGCCTCCGGTCCTTCGACACGCCGTCCATCGGTGGGTCCAGCCCGGCCGGCATCGCCACGAGCGCGGTGGGGACAGGGCGGGCAACGCGCAGACGTGAATGGCGGCGGTGCGTGTCACCGGGACGGCCCTCGCGGCCGCGTCCCCGGTGCCGGTCGAGACGCGGACCCCGGGGCGCGAGCCGCCCACTGTCGTGACCGCGCTCGGCTTGACGGCGAACGATGTCGATCCGCATCCCCGATCCCCCGATACACACCGTAGTCATCGCCCGTGCCACAGTCATCCGCCGTTCGGCCTAGCTGCAGTTGCGGACGCGGGCCGCGGGTGCCTGACGTCGAGTCGCGGAACCTGCGACGTCCGGTTTGGGGACTGCGCCGAAGAGACGTCCATCCACGCCGGCGGCGGTCCAGTACCGTCCTTGCCGTTCCGAGCAGCTCGCAGGGGGGACACGATGGCTGTAGTCGACCACGTGGTCGTGCTCGTTCTCGAGAATCGATCCTTCGATCACATGCTCGGTTATCTGGAGCATCCGAGTCCGGCCTTCGACGGACTCACCGACGGGTCGTACACGAATC
>DATGDX010000079.1:0-6141 GCA_035310665.1 Mycobacteriales bacterium
GTAGAGGTAGCCGAACCGCTCGTAGATGTCGTGGCTCTCCCACTTGTCCGAGTGCCCGTGGAAGCGGACGACGGCGAGGTCGGCGGTCGCGGCGAGCACGGGCGGCACCGACGACGGGTGCCCCTGCGGCATGTCGACGCAGACGTACGGGACGGCGTACGACGTGAGAAAGTCGAGCGTCTCGGCCGCGTTGTCCGCCGACAACCACGTCTTGTTGCGGAACTCCACGCATATGCGCAGCGGCTCGCACCGCCGCTTGCACTCGAGGATGTACTGCTTGTTCCGCTTGCCTATCGGGAACCACTGGGGGAACTGGAAGAGCACCGCGCCTAGCTTGCCCGCCTCGTCCAACGGCGTCAGCGCCGACAGGAACCGCTCCCACACCGCGTCGACGGCCGTGGGCTCCAGGTCCTTGAGGTAGAGGTTTTTCGCGGTGTCGGGCCGCAGGTCGGCGTACAAGGCCCGGGGCCGCGTGGGGTGCTGGGTCAGCAGGGAGAACGCCTTGACGTTGAACGTGAACTCCGGAGGGGTGCGGGCGGCCCAGAGCGCGGCGGTGCGCTCGTTCGGCGGGGCGTAGTACGTGGAGTCGACCTCGACCAGCGGGAAACGGCTCGCGTAGTAGGCGAGCCGTTTCTCCGGCGTGTCCGCGTCTTTCGGATACCACCCCGAGGCCAGCAGCGTCTTGTCGGTCCACGAGGCCGTGCCGACGAGGAGCTCACCCACCCCGCGCCGGGCTACGTCCCCGACGGGCTCTGCTGTTCGTCGCGCCCGTCTCCGCCGAGGTCGTACGCCGCGCCGCGCGCCTCGTCGCCGTGCGGCGGGGTGGTCGTCTGGTCATCGACCCGCCCGATCCCGCCGGTGCCGGCGGCCTGCTGCTCGGACGGCGGGGACACCTGCGGGGTGCGCTGCTCCGGGGCACCCTCCTGCTCACCGCTCGGGTAGTCGGGCTCGCGCGGTCCGGGCTCGGTCATCGTCGTCTCCTCACGTGCGGCAGGGGCGCCGGGCGGCGCCGCGGACTAGCGGGTGTGCAGGGCGTCCGCGACGATCCCCCGCGCCTCGTCCTGGATTCGGGCCAGCTGCTCCGGTCCCCGGAACGACTCCGCGTAAATCTTGTACACGTCCTCCGTGCCCGACGGGCGCGCCGCGAACCACCCGGACGGCGCCACGACCTTCAGCCCGCCGATCGGGGCACCGTTGCCCGGGGCCGCGGTCAACGTCGAGGTGATCGGCTCGCCGGCCAGCTCGGTCGCGGTCACCTGCGCCGGTGACAGCTTCGCGAGCACCGCCTTGTCCTCGCGGGTGGCGGGGGCGTCCACGCGCGCGTACGCCGGCTCGCCGAACCGGGCCACCAGGTCCGCGTAGTGCTGGCTCGGGGAACGCCCGGTCACCGCGATGATCTCCGAGGCGAGCAGGGCCAGGATGATCCCGTCCTTGTCGGTCGTCCAGGCCGTCCCGTCGCGCCGCAGGAACGACGCCCCCGCGCTCTCCTCCCCGCCGAAGGCGACGGACCCGTCGAGGAGTCCGGGCACGAACCACTTGAACCCGACCGGCACCTCGAGCAGACGCCGACCCAGGTCGGCCACCACTCGGTCGATCATGCTCGAGCTCACCAGCGTCTTGCCGATCGCCGCGTCCGCCGGCCACCCGTCGCGGTGGGCGAGCAGGTACGAGATCGCGACCGCCAGGAAGTGGTTGGGGTTCATCAGACCGGCGTCCGGCGTGACGATCCCGTGCCGGTCGGCGTCCGCGTCGTTGCCGGTCGCGACGTCGTACGACGAGCGGGCCGCGATGAGCGACGCCATGGCGTAGCGGGACGAGCAGTCCATCCGGATCTTCCCGTCCCAGTCCAGGGTCATGAACCGGAACGTCGGATCGACGAGCGGGTTGACGACGGTCAGGTCGAGCCGGTGCCGCTCGGCGATCGCACCCCAGTAGTCCACACTCGAGCCGCCGAGCGGGTCGGCGCCGATCCGGACCCCCGCCGCGCGGATCGCGTCCACGTCGACGACGGTGGGCAGGTCGGCGACGTAGGCGCCCAGGAAGTCGTAGGTGGCGGTCGTGTCGGCGGCGCGGGCGCGCGCCAACGGGACGCGGCGCACCTCCTTGAGGCCGTCGGCGAGCAGCGCGTTCGCGCGGTCCTCGATCCAGCGGGTGGCCTCGGTGTCCGCCGGCCCCCCGTTGGGGGGGTTGTACTTGAACCCCCCGTCGGGCGGCGGGTTGTGGGAGGGGGTGACGACGACGCCGTCCGCGACCGCGGCAGGGGCGGCGCGGTTGTGTCGCAGGATCGCGTGCGACACCGCGGGTGTGGGCGTGTAGCCCCCGGCCGCGTCGATCAGGACCGGGACGCCGTTCGCGGCGAATACCTCCAGGGCGGTGGCCCACGCCGGCTCGGACAGCGCGTGGGTGTCGCGACCCAGGAACAGCGGCCCCGTGGTCCCCTGCGCCGCCCGGTAGTCGCAGATGGCCTGGCTCGTCGCCGCGATGTGGTCCTCGTTGAACCCCAGGCGCAGGCTCGACCCCCGGTGACCCGAGGTGCCGAACGCCACCCGCTGCTCCGCCACGTCCGGGTTGGGGTGCTCCTCGTAGTACGCGGTGATCAGGCTCGCGACGTTCACGAGGTCGCCCGGTTCGGCGGGCAGGCCGGCGCGGGGGTGGACGGCCATCGCAACCTCCTCGACTGCTCCTCCGTCTGCACCTCCCATCCCCCGCCAGCGACGAGGCAACCGCGCGGCGGGGATCTCCGCACCGACGCGCGGGCGGGGCACGCCCGTGGCAGCCGGTGTACGCCGGTGTACGCCGGTGTACGACTGTCGGTCGCCGAGGGTTGGATGGGCAGCGGGCAACCGGATGGGAGGTCTCGATGTCCACCACGAAGGACTGGACGGTCGCGGTGCTGCTCAGCGAGGACGGCGACCTCACGAGGGCCGAGGCGGTGCTGCACACCGGCGTCCGCGAGGAGCTGCGCGGGCACGGCAGCGCGCGGCGCAACCCGGCGGATCCGCTCGTCCCCGAGATCGGTGACGAGCTGGCCACCGCACGGGCCCTGTCGGACCTGGCGCACAAGCTGCTCGACGTGGCTGCGCGGGACATCGAGGACGTCGAGCACCGGCAGCGGCGGCACTCCGGCTGAGCGCCCCCGCGGTCAGCGCGAGTGGCGCATGGTCACCGACATGCGCGGGCCCACCGGGCGGCGGGTCTTGGGCACCGAGTGCTGCCCAGGAGTGCTGACACGCGCCGCCCATGACCACGAGGTCGCCGTGGCCGGGCGCGAGCCGGTGGACGATGCGCGTCGTACCACGCCGGCGCAGCACGAACCCGCGCCGGCACCCGAGCGACACGGTGACCACGAGGGGGTTGGTGAGGACCTTCGCGTTGCGGTCACCGTGCCAGGCGACGCTGTCCGACCCGTCGCGGTACAGGTTGACCCAGACGCTGTCGAACTCCACGCCGTACCGCTCGTTCAGCGGGCCCGCGATCTGGCGCAGCACCGCGGGCGTGTGCGCGTCGCCGAGCGACGCCGCCCCCTCCGCCTGGTCACCGGGCACCTCGCGGGTCCACGCCCGCACGGGCTGCCCGGCCGCGTCGCCGATGCTCCACCCCGCGGTCAGCCGCGGCTCCGCGACGACCCGGTCATACATCCACAGTTCCCGTTACCGCCACGCCCCGGCCTGTAGCAGCTCGGCGAACACCGCGTCGGACCCGGACAGCCACCCGGAGCAGTAGTCGATCCACGACTCGTCGTCGAGGTGGAGGCAGCGCAGCGCGGCGAACGACACGTCGACCCGCGGCTCGCCCGCGTCGAGCAGCGACGGCTGCCACACCAGCGGCTGCACGCCGCCAGGATAGGCCGCACGATCGGCGTGTGATCACGGAAGGGTCTTGACACGCGGCGGCGGCTGCCGATTGATCAGTCGTGCGACGGGCCGAGGCGGGTGGTGCGACCGGCGCGCGGCGCCGCCGCGGTCGTCCGCGGGCGGGGGTCGTAGCCGGCGCGCTGTCCGTCACGCTGTCCGTCACGCTGTCGCTTGCGTTGGCGCTCGCGCTGTCGCTCGCGCCGGCCGGGACCGCCGCCACCTCGCGCCCTCGCGCCGGGGACGACGTCACCGACGCCCGGACCCGCGCCCGCGCGATCGCAGCGCAGGTCGTGGCGCTGCAGCCACGGGTGCGGGCGGCGCGCGCGGCGTACGACGAGGCACTCGGGGGCCTCGCGTCCGCGGTGACCACCGACGTGGGCGCCTCCGCGCGCCTCGACGCGGCGGAACAGGAGGCAGCCGCGGCGCGGACGCGACGCGAGGGCCGGATGCGCGCGCTTTACAAGGCGGGAGGTCCCGCGCTGCTCTACGCGTCGGTGCTGGACGCCCGCAGCGAGGTCGTCGCGCGAATGCGGTCGCGGCTGCGCGGCGTGGATTTCGGCACCAACGTTCGACGGAACCTCACCGCTGTGCTCACCGAGTTGTTGCCGCTTGACCACCGCCGTGCTGTCGAGACCCGCATTCACCTCGCATTCGCGACGCGCGCCGCCACGACGCCGGCACTCGCCGACATCCAGCGCGGGGCGCTCGATGAAATTCACCGTGCCCTCACCGAGGCCTTCGAGCTTGCCTGGGGCTCTCGCGTCTCACGCACCCGGTGCGCGCTCGCGGCCCACGCTGCGCTGGCCGCCGCGGACGGGCTCGCACTGCACGCCGTCAGCTCAGGAGGATGGTTGTCGGCGCGCCGGCAGTCCGCGACGCTCGGCCTCGCTCTGGACGCACTCGTCTCCGTCGGTCGGCCTGGCGCGTCCGCCGGTGGCCCGACGACCGGAGACCCAGGCTGACCTCCGGCGAGGGTGGTGCCAGCGCAGGTTCGTCGAGACCAGCAGGCTGAGGAGAGGGTGCCGGCCGTGCTCCACCGTCACGCCCTGAGCTGCGGACGCAGCCGGTGGAGTTCGTCCGCGGCGGCGCCCACCGCACACTCGTCCACCAACCACGGACCGGGGTTCGGGTCGCGTTAGACGGTATGGAGGTGCCCGGTAAGCGGGCCGGGACCTCACTCGCAAGTTGTCGTGGGTTGCCGGGCCGGCGTGAGCCTGGCCGGTAGTGCCTACATTTGCGGGAGGTCCCGGTGCAGCGAGAGCGTACGAGCGTCGGACTGGACGTGCACGCGCGGTCGGTGGTGGCCTGCGGGGTCGACGGCGATACCGGCGAGATGTTCCGGGCGCGACTTGTTCCGCAGCCGGAGAAGGTGCTGGGCTGGCTGCGGGAGCTGCCCGGACCGGTCGCGGTGGTCTACGAGGCCGGGCCGACCGGCTACGGGCTGTCCCGGTTCCTGACCGACCACGGGATCCCGTGCGTAGTGGCCGCGCCGTCGACGTTGCAGCGACCGTCCGGGGACCGGGTGAAGACCGACGCCAAGGACGCCCTGCATCTGGCCTGGCTGTGCGCCTGGGCGAGATCATCTCGGTCGAGGTCCCGAGCGTGGCGCAGGAGGCCGCTCGGGACCTGGTTCGGGCCCGGGAGGATGTTCGGGGCGATCTGATGCGGGCCCGGCACCGCGCTTCGAAGCTCCTCCTGCGGCAGGGCATCGTGGCGGGACGGCCTGGACCGGAGCGCACCACGAATGGCTGCGCCGGCAGACCTTCGATCAGCCGGCGCTGGCGGCCGCCTATGACAGCGCGCTGGAAACGGTGCTGCTGACCGCGGATCGCCGGGACCGGCTGGACCAGACGATCACCAAGATGGCGGCCGAGCCGGCGTGGTCCGGCGTGGTCACCCGGCTGTCCTGCCTGCGCGGGGTGTCCACGCTGACCGCGTTCGGGCTGGCGGTGGAGATCGGAGACTGGTCTCGGTTCACCGGCTCGAGCATCGGCGCGTTTCTCGGCCTGGTCCCGACCGAACACTCCTCCGGCGGCAGCCGCAGCCAGGGCTCGATCACCAAGACCGGCAACACGCACGCCCGCCGGCTGTTGGTGGAAGCGGCCTGGCAGCACCGGCGGCCCTACCGCACCCCGTCAGCGGTTCTGCGGTCCCGCTGGCAGCAGGCCCCGGCGGCGGCCCGGGCCCGCGGGCACGCCGGCAATCAGCGGCTGCACGCCCGCTGGCTGGCGTTCACCGAGCGGAAGAAGCGTCCGACGATCGCGAATGTGGCGGTCGCCCGGGAACT
>DATGDX010000080.1:0-5428 GCA_035310665.1 Mycobacteriales bacterium
GGATCAGGCGGCGAGGGCCAGGGCGTCGCGCCCACCCGGCGCGCCGTGCGGGCGAGCTCGGCGCGCAGCGTCTCCAGCGGCACCTCGGCCAGCCCTCCCGCCTCGAGGAGGTAGCCCTCGAACAACCGCCACCCCAGGGCGGCGGCCACGATCTGCGCCGCGCGCAGCCGCGCCGCGCAGGCATCCTGCCCGTACCCCTCCTCGAGCGTCTTCGCCATCGCCAGCACCGGGTTGAACCCGGTGCCTCCCTCAAGGCGGCCCGCGATCACAAGCGCCCCTGCAACCCGGACCCACTGCCCCATCGCGGTGTCAGGCTCGAACCCCTGGCCGGACAGCGGATTGTCCACCACCGCCTGGGCCACCTTGTCCGAAAGCTCCTCGAACACCGCGCGCACCAACGCCTCACGATTCCCGATGTAGCGCCGAATGAGCGCCAGGTGGACGTCGGCCGCCGCCGCGATGTCCCGCAGCGAGACCGCGTCAACCCCACGGACCGCGAACAGCCTGGCCGCGGCGTCAAGCACCGCCCGGCGAACCTCCTCCGGACCCTTCGGAGACCCCGCCGGCCGTCGAGGTCCAGGCGTGCGTTTCCTCGGTGCGCTCATCGAGAACAGCCCCCCCGCTGCGGATGCTGGAGAGGTACGGCGTCGTCGACCCCCCCCCCCGGACCGCGCCGTTCGACGTACCACCTCACTGGGGGCAGGAACTCGCCGACGTGCTGACCACGCTGGGGACGTGGGGGCGCGCTGGCTCGAGGTGGCCCCCGAGCACCTCGACGCGGGCACCGTGGTCTGGACCCTCGGCCGGGTCGTCGACCGGTCGCGGTTGCCGAAGCCGCGCGTCGTCGTGCGTTTCGACCTCACCGGCCACGTCACGCCGCGTCGGTACTGGCTCGTGCTCACGCGCGACGATTCGGAGGTGTGCGTCACCCCGCCGGGGTACGACGAGGACCTCGTGGTGACGACCGACACCCGGTGGCTCACCGCGTGGCACATGGGCTGGGTGCCGCTGGGTGTCGCCCAACGGACGGGGCACCTCGTGGTCGAGGGCCCGCCGGCGATGGTGCGGACGTTCCGGGAGTGGGGGCGGTCGAGCCCGTTCGCCGGGGTGCGCCCCGCGGTGGACCAGCCGCTGCTCGCCCCCGCGGTGACCCGGTAACCGACCGGATCCGTGCGGATCATCGGCCGAGATCCACCTGGACGAGAAAGCGGCCGACGTTGTCCGCCGTACCGAGGTCGTTCACCCCGAGCACGAGCAGGCCGCTGCGATCCGCGGTCGTCGAAAAGTCTGCGCCGACCAGGAAGGGGGGTCCGGCGACCACGCCGTTGATCCGGCCGATGAGCGCGCCGTAGTGGTCGGGGCCCGTCAGCACCGTGTCCCCGGACCTGCACCCCCGTGGTCCCGTTCGGATCGACCTCTTGGCCGCCCTGCCCGACCCCGATCCGGCCGGACGCGTGCACGACGAGACGCTGGCCCTGCCGGACGTAGATCTGGGAGTCGGTCCAGGGGGCGGCCCCGGGGACGACCACCGGCGGTGCCTTCGCCGACGCGAGCGTGAGGCCGGACGAGCCGGGCGCGACCACGGACTGCAGGTAGACGCAGGCAGGCTTGGTGGTACGGCGCACGCGGGCTCCCGACTCGCTCACCTTGTGTCCACTGTCGGACGCGTACACCTCGCCCTCGCACGTGACCCCGATGCCGTGACCCGGCTCGATCAGCGGAACGCTCTGCTGCTTCTCCACGATCGCCGCCACCATCACGCTGCCGATCGGGAAGGTCGTCGGCACCCCGTTGACCGTCTCCGTCTCGGTGAGGGGCACCGGCACGGCGACCCTCTGCTCCGAGTGGCCGTTGATGTCCGGTCCGGTGAAACCGGAGTAGTAGTTGATGAAGGCGTCCTGCCCGCGCGGGTAGGCGAGGACGTTGGCGAACAGCCGGTCGTTGATCGCCAGGCCGTCGGCCTTGGCGGTGACCATCAGGGTGGGCACCCGCACGCCGCCGACCCACTCGGCCTCGATGACCGGGCGCGAGCCGGAACTCGCGAGTTCGGCCTGGGTGCGCACGACCAGCGCCAGCGCGAGCCCGAGGAGCGCCCCGCTGAGCAGGAAGGCGCCGACCCGCAGCGCCCACGCCCGGTTGACCTGCCTCGGCCACAGCGCGACCGCGGCGGCGATCGCGGCGGCCAGGGCGGCGAGAGCCAGCGCCATCCCGATCGCGGAGGCGTTGTTGCGGAGGAGGAACGCCACGCCTCCCGTCATCGCGCCGAAGGTCGCACCGGCGGAGACGAGCGTGGCGACGCCCGCCATCAGCACCTTCGCCACCACGTCGAAGCCCCCCCCACCCGGATCCGCGTTCGTGGGTGGGCGAGTCGTGTTCGGTGGCCATGAGCCCTCCCCGCAGCCATCGACGTCCGTCGATCCCCCGTCCCGTCGCGGCGAGCGCACACGGGGACCCGCGCGTCTGTCAGCGTCGCACCCAGCACCGGGAGGATGCGACCGTGGGCACCCCACCGTGGGCACCCGACCGTGGGCACCCAACCGTGGGCGAGCGTGACGAATGTCGGAGATGGGGGCCCGGACTTCATCACTATCGATGATGTCGACGCTGTGTGAGCAGGTGGATGCTTGTTGTCGTGGCCGAGCCGATCTCGACCACGAGCAAGGCAACGATCCACCCGCCGAGGAACTGGTCGCCTGCGGGGGCCGGGTGGGGAGCCAGTGGCGAAACCGGCGCTCGAACACCGCACGTCGCTCCAGGAGGAGCACGATGAACGTCAAGCGCAGCGTCGTCGCCCTGGCCACCACCGGCGGGGCCGCCGCCCTCGTCTTCGGCGGTTCGGCCGTCGCCACCGACTTCACCACCGCCCACTCCGGGTCGGTGAAGGCCCGGACGGCCACGGTCGCCGACTCCGTCCAGGGCTTCGACATCGCCCGGGACAACGCCATTCCCGGCGAGTCGGTCACGCAGAAGGCGTCCTACAAGAACGACGGCAGATGGCCCTCGTGCTCACGCTCAAGGCCCCGCAGACGGAGGGCGCCAATGCCGGTGCCCTGATGCACAAGGCGACGATCGCGATCCAGGGCGTGGGCACTATCCCGCTCGAGGCCATCGCCGCCTCCGGCTCCTACAGCTTCGGAACGGTCGCCGCTGGGGGAAGCCTCGAGAGGACCGTGACGCTGGCCCTGCCGCAGGACGCCGGCAACGAGGTGTCGGACGCCTCGGTGACGGTCCCGTTCACCCTGACCGCGACCGCGACCCAGTAGTCGCCCACCGGCCGCAGGTCGACACCCGGGGGGCGCTCATCCGCCCCCCGGGTCTCGCGATGGGGGAGTCGTGCTCGTGCTCCGTAGAACCGTCACCGGTCTGCTCCTGGTCCTGGCCGCGGCCTGCGCCGCGCTCGCGCTCGCCACCGATCACAGCTACGTCACGACCCCGTCGATGTACCCGACGATCACGCCGGGCTCGATGGTCTTCGTCAGCCCCACGCGGCACTACCACCCGGGACAAGTGATCAAGTTTCGGGCGAACGGGTTGGTCTGGGTGCACCGCCTCGTCGAGATCTGGCCCACGGGGGAGTTCATCACCAAGGGTGACAACCCGCAGAACGCGCGCGACGTGTTCCTCCCGGCCCTCACTCGGAAAGACGTCGTCGGGGTCGTCACCCACGCCCCCCGCTGGCTGGGTTTTCCCGAGCTGATCGCCCACGACCCTGCGTACGGGTTGGGGTGGCTGCGCGCGGAGCTCGGCCCGCGTGGCAAGATCACGCTTGTGGGCACCATCGGCCTGATCTCCTTCATTCCGGCGCTCGACCTCCCTCGGCTCGTTTCCCGCAGGACTGCGGGCCTGTCCGACCGCGAAGGCGTCGCTTGCTGACCACGTCGCGGCCGGGAGCCCCCGGACGAAAGCCCGTGGCGGGCAGCCGCGGAGCAGGCGGACAATGGTCGGGTGACCATGGACTCTGCGACCGTCGTTGAGCCCCCGCTCGCTGCCCTCCCGGGGCCGGGCGCCGCGACCCCGAACGGCGAGGCGCCCCAGGCGCGGACGCTGCCCGAGGTGGCCCTGCCCGAGGCGGCCCTGCCAGAGGACCGGTTCCTCGACCGGGAGACGTCCTGGCTCGCCTTCAACAAGCGCGTCCTCGAGCTGGCGCAGGACCCCGAGCTGCCGCTGCTCGAGCGCGCGCGGTTCCTCGCCATCTTCGCGACCAACCTCGACGAGTTCTTCATGGTCCGCGTGGCCGGGCTCAAGCGGCGCATCGCCACCCGCGTCGCCGTGCGCGCCGCGAGCGGCCTGCTCCCCCGCGAGGTGCTCTCCCGGGTCGCGCAGACCACGCGCACCCTCACCGCGGAACACGCCGCCTGCTTCCGCGACGAGGTGCTGCCGGCGCTGGCCAAGGAGGGCATCGAGATCGTCCGCTGGGACGAGCTGTCCGGCGAGGAGCAGGGCCAGCTGCACGCGCTGTTCCGAGAGCAGATCTTCCCGGTGCTCACCCCGCTCGCGGTCGACCCAGCCCACCCGTTCCCCTACATCTCCGGGCTGTCGCTGAACCTCGCCGTCGTCGTGAGCAACCCCGTCACCGGCGACCGGCATTTCGCCCGGGTGAAGGTGCCGCCGGTGTTACCCCGATTCCTCAACACCGCGGAATCGCGCTACGTCCCGCTCGAGGACCTCATCGCCGCGCACCTCGACCAGCTGTTCCCCGGCATGGTCGTGCTCGAGCAGCACACGTTCCGGGTGACCCGCAACGAGGACGTGGAGGTCGAGGAGGACGAGGCGGAGAACCTGCTGCAGGCGCTGGAGCGCGAGCTGGTCCGCCGCCGGTTCGGACCGGCGGTGCGGCTCGAGGTCGAGGAGACGATCGACCCGTACGTGCGCAACCTGCTCATGCGCGAACTCGGCGTCGGCGAGGAGGACGTCTACGCACTCCCGGGACCGCTGGACCTGTCCGGGCTGCACGCCATCGCCGACCTCGACCGCGCCGAGCTCAAGTACCCCTCGTTCGTCCCGGGCACGCACGCCCGCCTCGTCGAGGTGGAGAACCGCTCGATCGACATCTTCGCCGCCCTGCGCGACCGGGACGTGCTGGTGCACCACCCCTACGACTCGTTCGCCACCAGCGTGCAGACCTTCGTCGAGCAGGCCGCCGCCGACCCCGCGGTCCTCGCCATCAAACAGACCCTCTACCGCACCAGCGGTGACTCCCCGATCGTCGACGCGCTGATCGACGCGGCGAAGTCCGGCAAGCAGGTGCTCGTGCTCGTCGAGATCAAGGCGCGCTTCGACGAGAAGGCCAACATCCGGTGGGCGCGCAAGCTGGAACAGGCGGGCTGCCACGTCGTCTACGGGCTCGTCGGGCTCAAGACGCACTGCAAGCTGTCGCTCGTCGTCCGGCAGGAGAGCGACGGCATCCGGCGCTACGCGCACATCGGCA
>DATGDX010000081.1:0-2148 GCA_035310665.1 Mycobacteriales bacterium
CAAGAACCAGAACGGCATCGACCTGTCCAAGGACAAGATGGCGATGCAGCGGCTCAAGGAGGCCGCGGAGAAGGCGAAGATCGAGCTCTCGCAGTCGAGCGAGACGACGATCAACCTGCCGTACATCACCGCGTCCGCGGAGGGGCCGCTGCACCTCGAGGTGAAGCTGACCCGCGCGGAGTTCCAGCGGATGACCGCGGACCTGCTCGAGCGGTGCAAGGGCCCGTTCGCGCAGGCGATCAAGGACGCCGGCATCGCGCTGAAGGACATCGACCACGTGGTCCTCGTCGGCGGCTCGACCCGCATGCCGGCGGTGCAGGACCTGGTCCGCGAGCTCACCGGTGGCAAGGAGCCGAACAAGGGCGTCAACCCCGACGAGGTCGTCGCGGTGGGCGCCAGCCTGCAGGCCGGGGTGCTCAAGGGCGAGGTCAAGGACGTCCTGCTGCTCGACGTCACCCCGCTGTCGCTGGGCATCGAGACCAAGGGCGGGATCTTCACCAAGCTCATCGAGCGCAACACGACGATCCCGACCAAGCGTTCCGAGATCTTCACGACCGCCGACGACGGGCAGCCGTCGGTGCAGATCCAGGTGTTCCAGGGTGAACGCGAGATCGCGGCGTACAACAAGAAGCTCGGCATGTTCGAGCTGACCGGCATCCCGCCGGCGCCGCGGGGCATCCCGCAGATCGAGGTCACCTTCGACATCGACGCGAACGGCATCGTGCACGTGTCCGCGAAGGACCTCGGCACCGGCAAGCAGCAGTCGATGACGATCACCGGTGGCTCGGCGCTGCCGCGCGACGACATCGAGCGGATGATGCGCGACGCCGAGTCGCACGCGGAGGAGGACCGCCGCCGCCGCGACGAGGCGGAGACCCGCAACACCGGCGACACGCTGCACTACCAGACCGAGAAGTTCCTGAGCGAGAACGCCGAGAAGATCCCCGCCGACGTCAAGACGGAGGTCGAGGGGGCGCTCGACGAGCTGAAGAAGGCGCTCGACGGCACCGACGTGGCCGCGATCAAGGCGGCATCGGAGAAGGTCGCGACGGTGAGCCAGCGGATGGGCTCGGCGATCTACGGCGCGACCCAGGGCGCCGCGGGCGCGGGTGCGGCCGGCGCGGGTGCCCCCGGCGCCGGGACCGCAGGCGCCGGCGAGGACGAGGTCGTGGACGCGGAGATCGTCGACGAGCCGCGGGAGGGTGGTGCCGCGTGACCCAGTCGCCGAACCAGATCCCCGAGGAGCAGGAGCCGCGGGTGGTCGTTCGGGACAAGCGGCGCGTGGACCCGCAGACGGGTGCGATCCGGGAGCCGGCCGCGGGGCCGGCCCCCGGTGCCCCCGGGTCCCAGCCGCCGGCCGCGGGTGCCCCGGCGGCCGACGAGCGGGCGGCGCAGCTGGAGACCGCGCTCGCCGAGCGCACCGCGGACCTGCAGCGGGTGACGGCGGAGTACGCGAACTACCGCAAGCGGGTGGACCGGGACCGGCTGGCGACCCAGGAGCAGGCGCTGGCGAACGTCCTCGTCCACCTGCTGCCGGTGCTCGACGACATCGGGCGGGCCCGGGCGCACGGCGAGCTCGAGGGCGGGTTCCGATCGGTCGCCGAGGCGCTGGAGGCCACGCTCGGCAAGCTCGGTCTGGTCCGTTTCGGCGAGCCGGGCGAGCCGTTCGACCCGATGGTGCACGAGGCGCTGACGCACCACCTGTCCTCGGAGGTGCCCGAGGCCACCTGCGTCGAGATCTTCTCGCCCGGCTACCGCCTGGGTGAGCGGCTGCTGCGGCCCGCGCGGGTCGGGGTCGCCGAACCCGAGCCGGACGAGGACGTCGGGCCGACCTTCGAGTGACGACCAGCCCAGTGACGACCAGCCCAGTGACGAGGAACCGGGGAAGGGAGGGACGCCGGTGAGCACCAAGGACTTCATCGAGAAGGACTACTACGCCGTGCTCGGCGTCCCCAAGGACGCCAGCGCGGCGGACATCAAGAAGTCCTACCGGAAGCTGGCGCGCAAGTTCCACCCGGACGCGAACCGCGGTGACCCGAAGGCCGAGGAGAGGTTCAAGGAGATCTCCGAGGCCTACGACGTGCTGTCCGACGACAAGCGGCGCAAGGAGTACGACGAGGCGCGCACGCTGTTCGCCGGCGGCGGGTT
>DATGDX010000082.1:0-2962 GCA_035310665.1 Mycobacteriales bacterium
GACCGGGACCCGGGCCCGCGCGACGACGTGGTCCAGCGCCTCCGGCCCCGGCCGGCTCATCACGTGCAACGGGTAGACCGAACCGTGCAGCTCGCACTGCCAGGAGCTCGACCACAGACCCGGGGGGCGCAGCGGCCCGCCGCAGCGCGGGCACGAGGGCTCGGACTTCATGGATGGGACGGTCGCCCCGAGCCCTGCCCGCCGTCAAGGGGCCACAGTCCGTCACCGCTGAGGTCACCGCCTACGGTGAGCGCGTGCGTGTTCCGTGCGTCGGCGCCGTCGTCACCGACCCCGAGAGGCGGTTGCTGCTCGTCCGCCGCGCCCACCCTCCGGGCGCCGGGCGCTGGTCCATCCCGGGGGGCCGGGTCGAGCCCGGGGAGACCGGGCCGGCTGCGGTGGCCCGCGAGGTGCGGGAGGAGACCGGGCTCGAGGTCACGGTCGGACGCCGCGCCGGCGACGTCGTGCGGGCCGGTCCCGGCGGCGTCGTCTACGCGATCACGGACTACGCGTGCACGATGACCGGCGGAGCGCTGCGGGCCGGGGACGACGCGGCCGACGTGCGCTGGGTCCGCCCGGAGGAGCTCGCCACGCTCCCGCTCGTCGACGGGTTGGTCGACGCGCTGGCCTCCTGGGGCCTGCTCCCCCCGCCCCCGCCCCGCCCCGCGCCCCCGCTTCCCCACACCGCCCCCGCTTCCCCACACCGCCGACCTTGACGTTCCTGCTGCCCCTGACCCCCGCGGACATCAAGAACATCAAGATCGGGGGGGACTGTCGCCAGGAGGGGGCTGGCCCGAGGAACCCGGATCAGGCCGCGGTGGCGAGCGCGGCACGCACCTGAGCGACGACTGTGCCGGGGTGCCGGTAGACGTCGGCGGCGGTGAACCGCAGCAACCGCCAGCCGGCGCGCAGCAGCGCGTTCTGCCGACGCAGGTCCGCTCGCCACTGCCGCGGGTCGGCGTGGCCCGACCCGTCGAACTCGATGCCGAGCCTCCGCTGCGGATAGGCGAGGTCGAGGCGGGCGATCAGGACGCCGTCGGGGTCGCGCACCTCGTGCTGCGGCACCGGCTCGGGCAGGCCGGCGAGCACGAGCAGCAGCCGCTGGCGGGTCTCCATCGGCGACTCGGCGGCGGGCCGGGCGAGCGTGACCGCGCGCTCGGCCAGGCGCACTCCGCGCCAGCGGCGGTGATCGGCGACGTAGGCGGCGAGCTCGTCGAGTCCGGCAGAGCCTGCGGTGGCACAGCGCGTCCACGGCGACCACCCCCTCGACGAGCGGTGGCCGGCGGGCCAGATCGAAAGCGGTCCGGAGCGGATGTGTCACCCGGATGCGACCGACGCGTACGACGTCCTCCTCCGGCACCAGGGCCCAGCGCACGCTCAGCCCGGGCCAGGCGCGCTGCGCCCGCCCCCGCGGCACGGTCACCTCGAGCCGCTCGTCGACGCCCCGCCGCAGGTCCACCCCCCAGATCCACGCGGCGGACACCCCGCTCACCGTCGCCTCCCTCGGCAGCACCTTCGCCGCTGCCTGCGCGCGCAGCCGCGCGTCGTCCTCCAGGCCCGCCCACACGAAGACGTTCTTGAACTGCCGTCGCCAGGCCCGGCTGCGCAACTGGGCGCGGGTCAGCCCCCACGCGGCCGCCTCGGCGACGGTGAAGGGGCCCCGGGTCAGCGCGGGCGGGACGGCCGGGCGGGTCATGGGGCCGAAGTGTGGAGCGCCGCAACCGAGGGCGGCGGCGCGCGTCCACAGCCCCGCCGACGTTGATGTTCCTGCTGTCCTCAGAGGCCGGGAGACAGCAGGAACATCAAGATCGGCGCAGGTCGGCGGGGACCGGCGAGGGAGGCGGGGCGGGTCGGCGCGGGGTCAGGAGGAGGCCGGCTCGGGGCGCCCCGGCTGCTCGCCGCCCCGCGCCTCGCCGTACGACCGCTTCGGCACCATCACCTTGCGCCGGAAGATGCACACGACCGTGCCGTCCTGCTTGTAGCCCCGCGTCTCGACCGCGACGATCCCGCGGTCGTCCTTCGACCGCGACTCGGTCTTGTCGAGCACCGTCGTCTCGCCGTAGATCGTGTCACCGTGAAAGGTCGGGGCGACGTGCCGCAGCGACTCGATCTCGAGGTTCGCGATCGCCTTGCCGCTGACGTCGGGGACGGACATGCCGAGCAGCAACGAGTAGATGTAGTTCCCCACCACCACGTTCTTGCCGAAGTCCGTCGTCTCCTCCGCGTAGTGCGCGTCGAGGTGCAGCGGGTGGTGGTTCATGGTCAGCAGGCAGAACAGGTGGTCGTCGTACTCGGTCACCGTCTTGCCCGGCCAGTGCCGGTACGTCGCGCCGACCTCGAACTCCTCGTAGTACCGGCCGAACTGCATGACTCGCCGCCCCTTCGCGTCGGGAGAACCGCGGGCCGCGCCAATCGCGCGATCCCGCTCGACGAGCGGCGTGCGTCAGAGCTTGTAGTCCTCGAGCAGCCGCCGCCCGATGATCATCTTCTGGATCTCGGCCGTGCCCTCGCCGATGAGCAGCATCGGCGCCTCCCGGTAGAGCCGCTCGATCTCGAATTCCTTCGAGTAGCCGTAGCCGCCGTGGACGCGGAACGCGTCCTCGACGACCTCGGCGCAGTACTCCGACGCGAGGTACTTCGCCATCCCCGCCTCGAGGTCGTTGCGCTGCCCGGAGTCCTTCGTGCGAGCCGCCTTCACCATGAGCGCGTGCGCCGCCTCGACCTTGGTCGCCATGTCGGCCAGCTTGAACTGGATCGCCTGGTGCTGGGCGATCGGCTTGCCGAACGCGACCCGCTGCTGGGCGTAGGCGATGGCCAGCTCGAAGGCGCGCAGCGCCACCCCGCACCCGCGGGCGGCGACGTTCACGCGGCCCACCTCGACGCCGTCCATCATCTGGTAGAAGCCCTTGCCGGGCGCCTCGCCCAGCACCATCGACGCCGGGACGCGGGTGTCCTCCAGCACGAG
>DATGDX010000083.1:0-9623 GCA_035310665.1 Mycobacteriales bacterium
GTTCGAACTTCTCCTCGGCCGGCGAGAGCGTCCCGCTCTGCTCGTCGAGCGTGCGGTAGGTCCCCGCGCGGGGTCGCCGTTCCGTCTCCAGTGCCTGGGTCATCCCAATCCCACCCCCGATCAGGTGGTTCGTCACTGCCCTTGGCATGGGGTTCCCTAACCGGGGTACCCAGACGTCGAAAGCATGTTCGAGGAGGTGGCGGTGAGCGCGAGGAGTCCCGAGAAGGACCCGAAGGACTGGGCCACCGGCGACGAGCCGATGACGGGTCCGCAGGAGTCCTACCTGCACGCGTTGGCCCGGGAGGCCGGGACCGAGGTGCCGGACGACCTGACCAAGGCGGAGGCGTCGGGACGGATCGACGAGCTCAAGGAGCAGACCGGCCGCTGACCGCAATCGGGGGTCGGGGCGGGGGGCCGTGGGGGAGCAGGAGGGCGGGTAGCAGGGGGGTGTGGAGCACATCGACTGCCCCGGCCACGTGTTCGTGGTCCACGGCGACCTCACCCGGCTCGCCTGCGACGACGTCCTGGTCCCCACCGACCGCCGCCTGGAGGTCGCGCCGTCCTGGCTGCCGCTGCTGCCCGCCGACCTCGTCGCGGGGGACGGTGAGTCCGGCCGGCGGCTGGCGCTCGAGCCGACCTCGCGGTGGCGGGAGGGCGCCCGCGTGCTTCCCGTCGACCCCGGCGAGGGCAGACGGCTGTGGCTGGTCGACACGGGGGACGAGCAGCGGGACATCGACTGGCTGCTGGCCGGGGTCGACGAGTTCGTCGCCGCGGTCACGGCCGCCGAAGGCCGGGCGCCGGTCAACGCGCGCGAGCGCCGGCTGGTCGGCGTGCCGGCCGTCGGCACCGGCGGGGGCAGCGCGGCGGGCGACCGCGGGCGCCTGATCAAGGAGCTGCTTCCCCGGCTGTGCACCGCGACCGATCGCTGCGGGTTCGACGTCGTGCTCGTGCTCGACCGGGAGAGCGACTGCGCCGCGGCGCAGCGGGTCCGCCGGGCGCTCGACCTCCCGTGGCCGGTGTCGGATCAGCTGTACGACGCGGCACAGCGGCTGGCCGCCCGCGTGCGCACCGGGGAGTGGGCGATCTTCCTCGGCGCGGGGGTGTCCGCCGCGGCGGGGGTGCCGGTGTGGAGCGAGCTGCTCGACGGCCTGTCCGGGCGGGCGGGGTGTTCGGACGAGGAGCGCGCGCTGCTCGAGGAGCTGGCCCCGCAGGACGCGGCGAGCGTGCTCGCCCGCCGGATCGGCGACGACGAGCTGGCGGCCTACGTCGCGCGGCGGTTCGCGGAACGCCCCCACGCCCTGGCCCACGCCCTGCTCGCCGACCTGCCGGTGCGGGAGTTCGTCACGACCAACTACGACCCGCTGTTCGAGTCGGCCGCGCGGGCGATCCGCCGTGACCTCCGGGTGCTGCCGTTCGACACCCCCGGTCGCGACGCGCCGTGGCTGCTGAAGCTGCACGGGGACGTGGGGCGGCCGGACAGCGTCGTCCTCACCCGGGAGGAGTACCTGCACTTCCAGGAGGACCTCGGCGCGCTCGCCGGCGTCGTGCACGCGCTGCTGCTCACCCGGCACGTTCTGTTCGTCGGCGTCTCGCTCCTCGACGACAACGTGATCCGCATCGCGCACGAGGTCCGTCGCGTGCTGCGCCACCGCGCCAGCGACAGGGAGCGCCACATCGGGACGGCACTCGCCCTCACCGACCACCCGATCCGCGCCCAGCTGTGGGCCGAGGACCTCGACTACGTCCCGATGGCGCCCCGCGGCACCCGGACCGCCAGCGCGGCCCGCCGGCTCGAGATCTTCCTGGACCTGCTCGCGATGCTCGCGGCACCGCCGACCGGCTACCTGCTCGACGCGGCGTACGACGGCATGCTCTCCGCCGGGGAACGAGACCTCGCCCGAGCGTTGCGCCGCCTGCCCGGGGACGCCCACGGCGACGCGCGCGAGAGCCCGGCCTGGTGCGAGGTCGAGCAGCTGCTGCGCCGGCTCGGCGCCGACGTTGCCGCGCCGTGACCCGCCCGCGCCACCTGCACCCGGCTCAGCTGATCGTGCTCGGGTTCGCCGGGGCGGTCGCCGCCGGGACCGCGTTGCTGAGCCTGCCCGCCGCGACCGTCGAGCACGACCGGGCGCCGCTGCTCGTCGCGCTGTTCACCGCCACGAGCGCGGTCTGCGTGACCGGCCTGACCGTCGTGGACACCGCGACGTACTGGTCCGCCCTCGGGCGCGCGATCATCCTCGCCGGGGTTCAGGTCGGGGGGCTGGGCATCCTCACCCTCGCGTCGCTGCTGGTCCTGTCGGTCTCCCGTCGGCTGAACCTGCGGGGCGCGCTCGCCGCGATGGCCGAGACCCGGGCGGTGGGGGTGGGCGAGGTGCGCCGGGTCCTGCTCGGTGTCTTCGCGCTCACGCTGCTGGTCGAGGCCGTGACCACGCTCGTGCTCGCGCTGCGATTCGCCACGACGTACGACGAGCCGCCGCCGCGTGCTGTCTACCTCGGGTTGTTCCACGCGGTCTCGGCGTTCAACAACGCCGGCTTCGCCCTGTGGCCGGACAACCTGGTGCGTTTCGTCACCGATCCCGTGGTGTCGCTCGCCGCCGCGGGGGCGACGATCGTCGGCGGGCTGGGCTTCCCGGTGCTCATCGAGGTGGTGCGAGAGTGGCGGGTGGCGCGAACCTGGTCGCTGCACACGCGGCTGACCCTGTCGGTCAGCGCGCTGCTCGTCGTCGCGGGCTTCCTGGTCGTCCTCGCGTTCGAGTGGACCAACCCGCTCACGCTGCAAACGCTGCACGGCCCGGGCAAGCTCGTCGCCGCATTCTTCACCGGGGTGCAGCCGCGGACCTCGGGGTTCAACAGCCTCGACGTGTCCGCGTTCCGGGAGCAGACGCTGCTCGCCTCCGACGTGCTCATGTTCATCGGAGCCGGCAGTGCGGGGACCGGCGGCGGCGTGAAGGTGACCACGATCGCGGTGCTCGCGCTCGCGGTGTGGGCGGAGGTGCGCGGCGACCCCGACGTGCAGGCCTTCGGTCGCCGGATCCCGTACGCCGCGGTTCGCCAGGCCCTCGCCGTGACCGTCATCGCGCTCACCGCGGTGCTCGTGGCGACGCTCGTCCTCGTGGCCGTCGCGCCGTACGGCCTGGCCCGGCTGCTGTTCGAGGCCTTGTCCGCGTTCGGCACGGTCGGGCTGTCGACCGGGATCACGGCTCAGCTGCCCGTCGCCGGGCAGCTGGTGCTGGTCACGTTGATGTTCTTGGGCCGGGTCGGGCCGATTACCCTCGGCATCGCGCTGGCGCTGCGCGAGCACGGCCAGCTCTACCGGCTCCCGGAGGAGCGGCCGATCGTGGGGTGACGGCATCGTGGGGTGACGGAATCGTGGGGTGATGGAGAAGGCATGAGCGGCAGGATCGCCACGCCGGTGCTCGTCGCCGGGCTCGGCCGATTCGGCAGCGCGCTCGCCGCGACGCTCATGCGCCTGGGCCACGACGTGCTCGCGGTCGACGGGGACGCCCGCATCGTCCAGCAGTACGCCGCCGAATTCACCCACACGGTCGAGGTGGACAGCACGAACCCGTACGCGCTGCGTCAACTCGGCGTCGCCGACCTCGAGGTCGCCGTCGTCGGCATCGGCGCGGATATGGAAGCGAGCATCCTCACCGTCGCCGCGCTCGCCGACCTCGGCGTGCCGAACATCTGGGCGAAGGCGACGACGCGCGCGCACGGGCGCATCCTGAGCCGCGTCGGTGCCCACCACGTGGTGCTGCCGGAACACCAGATGGGGGAGCGGGTCGCGCACATCCTGTCCGGCCGGATGATCGACTTCATCCAACTCGACGAAGGCTTCGCGCTGGTCGAGACCACCGTGCCGACCGAGATGGTCGACCGCTCGCTCACGGACTCGCAGGTCCGCGCCCGCTGGGGCATCACGGTCGTGTGCATCAAACCGGTCGGAGGCTCGTTCACCTACGCGACGGCGGACACCGTCCCGCGTGCCGGTGACACGCTGGTGGTCGCGGGCAAGACGGCCTACGTGCAGAAGTTCGCGGAAAGGGCCTGAGCCCCACCGGACGCCGTCCGTGCGCTACAGGTTCCCGAACTCCCAGTGCCATGCCTCCGGTTTGCTGCCGCCGGGTTCGGCCCACCCGGGGTGCACCCAGCCGAAGCGGTCGGCGTACTTCTTCATCCATGCGTGCTGCGCCGTGCCGAACCGTTCGATGCCGCCGCACAGGTCCAGCGCGAGTCCCCACCCGTGGTTGCTGGTGCCGGGGACCGCGGCGAGCGTCGGCTTGCTGCTGTAAACGGCGACCTGGGCGGTGTAGCTGCGGTAGGAGTCGGTGACGCACACCGCCGTCCCGAACTCCTTGCGGTACGCCGCGTTCAGCGCGTCGAAGGCGTCCGCCGCGTCGCACTGCAGCAGGTGCCCGGGCACCGCCAGCGGGCACAGGGCGCCCGCCGGGATCATCCCGTTGGGGAAGCCGCCGGCCGCGGCGCGCGCGACCGCGGCGTAGGCCGCGGCCGCCGAGGCGCGTGCCCGCGCGGCCGCGGCGGCCATCTGCTGCTGCACCCGGCGGGTCTCGCGGGCCAGTTCCTGTTCCGCGGCCGCCGCCCGCTGCTCGAGCCGGGCCCGGTCGGCCGCGACCCGCTCGCTGGAGCGCCGGGCCTCCTCCGCCGCCTGCGCCGCCTCCCTCGCGAGCCGGTCGGCCGTCGCCCGGGCGGCGCGCAGGGCGTCGAGCGTTGCGTTCTGCTCCTTGCGGATCTCGCGGACGTAGTGCATGCCGTGCAGCAGGTCGCTGGGCTCGCCGTCGCTCTCCAGGATCACCGCCATCTCGGTGACCTCGCCGGTGCGGTACGCCGCGGCGACGAAGGTGCTCAACGTCCGCTGCATGCGGGCCACCTCGGCGGCCGCCGCCACCGCGTCCTGCCGCAATTGGGTGGCGCGCTCGCGCGCCGCGCGGGCCCGGGCCAGCGCCTGCTCGTAGTCGCGGGTGCGCCGCTCGAGGTCGGCCTTGAGCCCGTCCGCCCGGGCGCGCAGCGCGCGCAGCTCCGGCGTGTCCGGGATGTCGGAGGAGCCGCGGGGCGAGGCGGTCGCCGAGACGCGGGAGGCCGCGGCGGGCGACGTTGCGGCCAAGGCGGTGGCTGAGCCCGCGGGCGCCGCCGCGGTCAGTCCCAGAACGGCGAGCAGGGCGAGGGCGGGCACGGCGAGCGGGGCCCGCCGAGACGGCTGAGCGGGCTGGGACGGCTCGGACGGCTGGCGGACGGGCGAGGGCACGAGGGCAACGGCTCCGGGTGGCGGCAGGCGGACGGGTCTTCTATCGCCAGGACAGAGCGAGAGGACAAGGGGCTTCGGACAACTACATCGAGTAGTTGTCCGAAGCCCCCGAAGGCGCTGACGCGATCGCGTCAGACCGGGCGGACGTTTTCCGCCTGCGGCCCGCGCTGACCCTGGACGACGTCGAACTGGACGCGCTGATTCTCGTCCAACGTCCGGTAACCGTCCGCCTGGATCGCCGAGAAGTGGACGAAGACGTCAGCACCGCCACCGTCGACGGCGATGAACCCGAAGCCCTTGTCCGCGTTGAACCACTTGACTGTGCCCTGCATTGGTCTCCCTCACCGACCACATCACGCGGTCGCCCAACGCGACCCCGAGTCGCCCGCGGGGTACCGGACGGCGACGCCCGCGGAAACGTTCCGCGGGCGTCAGGTGAGCACGAACACCAGGAACTGCGACCGGAGGCGACGGTAGCACGTCCCGGCAGCCCCGTGAATTTGTCATGCGGGCCGAGACACCGCCGGGCGCAGGCGCGCGTAGGCGCGCGCGGCCAGCAGCACGAACACGGCCTCCAGCGCCAGCGACACCAGCAACGAGCTCTCCCAGTCGGACTCGTGGAACCCGAGCAGGCCGACCGTGCGGCTGAGCACGCCGCCGACGAACATGCCGAGCGCGACCAGCGTGCCGATGCCGAGCGCGACCGGACGGTGGATGTCGCGCCACAGGCCGACCGCGGCGGCGACGAGCGCGACGCCGCCGACGATGAACAGCAGGCCGATCAAAGGAGCCTCGGACAGGTACTCCGGGGCGAGCGCGAGGTGCAGGACGCCGATGGCGGCCGCGAGGCCGGCGAGAACGAGACGGTGGGGCACGGCTTGTGAATTCCTTCCGCGTTCGGAACGTTACGCCCCCACTGTGGCGAGTAGTCGATGAGACGGCGATGAGAGCGTCGGCGTGCCCCCGCTGGTCATGCCGGCTCATTCCCGTTCGTTCGCGCAACCGCGCCACCGCGCAACCGGTAGCCGACGCCACGCACGGTCTCGATGTCCGACCGCCCGAACGGCCGGTCGATCTTCTCCCGGAGGTAGCGCACGTAGACGTCGACGATGTTCGACGTGCCGTCGTAGGCGACGTCCCAGACGTGGTCGAGCAGGTGCGTGCGGGAGACGACCTCGCCCGGGTGGCGCATGAGCTCGTGCAGCAGCGCGAACTCCTTGGGACTCAGGTCCACCACCTCGTCGCCGCGGCGCACCTCGCGGCGAGCCGGGTCGAGGGCGAGGTCGCCGACACGTAGAACCGCGGGGCGCTCACCCGGGTGGCGGCGCACCAGCGCGCGCAGCCGCGCGGACAGCTCGGCCAGCGCGAACGGTTTGGTGACGTAGTCGTCGGCGCCCGCGTCGAGTCCGCGCACCCGGTCGGCGATGGCATCCCGCGCGGTCAGCAGCAGCACGGGGGCCCACCGCCGCTCGGCGCGCATGCGACGGCAGACCTCGAAGCCGTCCGGCGCCGGGATCATCGCGTCGAGGACGACGGCGTCGTACGCCGTCTCGCGCACCGCCCACAACGCCTCCTCGCCGGTGCCGACGGCATCGACGGCGTACCCCTCGCGGGTCAATGCCCGGGTCAGCACGCTCGCCATGGCCGGGTCGTCCTCGACAACGAGCAGTCGCATGTAACCCGAGCGTACAGTGCCGTGATGCCCCGCTGGCCCCGGTCGTTGCGCGGCCGGCTGACCCTGCTCGCCGCCGTGACGACCGCCGCGGTCGTCGCGGTCGTGGCGACCGTGCTGTACGTCACCCTGACCGCGCAGCTGTCCAACGTCGTCGACGACGCGCTGCGTCAGCGGGCGCGAGACCTCGTGGCCGACCTGCGGGCGCGCGGGGTGGAGGCGCTCGCCGAGGACCCTGGGGCCCAGCTGTTCGCCGCCGACGGGTCGCTCGTCGCGTCGTCGCCGCGGCTGGCGTTCGCCGGACGGCTGCTGTCGCGCGCCGACGTGCGCCGAGCCGCGCGCAGGCCCGTGACGCGCGAGGTCGAGCGGTCGCGGGAGGACGCCGAGGTCGTGGTGCGCGTGTACGCCGTGCCCGCCGGGACCCGCGTCCTCGCCGTCGCCGCCGACTTCACCACCGTCGACCGCAGCCGCGAACGGGTCCTGCTCGCGCTTCTCGCCGCGGCTCCGATCCTCGTCGGCGCCGGCGCGGTCACGGTGCGCTGGGCCGCGGGTCGGGCCTTGCGCCCGGTCGCGGCGCTGACGGCCGAGGCTGCCGCGATCTCCGCGACGGACGCCGACCGGCGGCTGCCGGTCCCCGCCGGGGACGACGAGGTGGCCCGGCTGGCCCGCACCCTGGCCCGCATGCTGGCGCGGCTGCACGTGGCGGTCGAGCGGGAGCGGGCGTTCGTCGACGACGCGGCCCACGAGCTTCGCACCCCGCTCGCGGTGCTGCGCGCCGAACTCGAGTTGGCGCTGTCCGCCCCCGAGGACCGGGCGGAAGTGGAGCGTTCGCTGACCGGCATCCGCGCCGAGGTCGAGCGGCTGTCCCGGCTCGCCGAGGACCTGCTGCTGCTCGCCCGGTCCCGGGCCGGCACGCTCGGGCTGCGCCCGGAAGCCGTCGACGTCGGCGCCGCGGTGCGCGCTCTCGCCGCTCGCCTGCACCGCGCCGTCCCGCTCACCGTGTCGGTGTCCGGGCCCGCCGCGATGGCCCGGGTCGACCCGGCCCGGCTCGACCAGATGCTCACCAACGTGTTGACGAACAGCGCGCGCGCCGGAGCCCGTCACGCGTGCGTGTCCGTGTCGCGTCCCGCGTCGGTGGGCCCCGCGTCGGTGGGCCCCGCGTCCGTGGACACCGTGCGGGTGGCGATCCGCGACGACGGGTCCGGATTCCCCTCGGAGTTCGTCGACGAAGCGCTGGAGCGATTCACCCGCGCGGACACCGCGCGCGGGCCGGGGGGCGCCGGCCTCGGCCTCGCCATCACCGCCGCCCTCGCGCGGGCTGCCGGGGGGAGCGTCACGGTCGGCAACGCACCGACCGGTGGGGCGGAGGTCGTCCTCACGTTGCCGGCCGCGTGAGGCGCGCGTCGTCGGTCCGGTTCGTCACGGGTGGATGCTGGATGGCGTGACGCACCTGGCGAGTTGGCTGGCCACCGTGCCACCGCTCGCGATCTACCTCGCGGCGTTCGCCTTCCCGTTCGCCGAGGCCTCGATCTTCCTCGGGTTCGTGTTCCCGGGTGAAACCGCGTGGTGCTCGCCGGGGCTCTCGCCGCGCAGCACCGCGCGACCGTCTGGGTCGTCCTCGTGGCCGCGGTCCTGGGCGCGGTCGCGGGGGACGCGACCGGCTACCTGGTCGGCCGCCGGCTCGGTCCGGCGCTGCGCTGCGGGCGCGTGGGACGGTGGGTGGGCGAATCCCGGTGGAACTCCGCGTGAAGCGGCGCTGCGCCGCCGAGGCGGCCCCGCGGTGCTCGTCGGCCGGTCCACCGCGGTGCTCCGCGCGCTCGTGCCCGCGGCCGCCGGCGCGTCGGGGCTGCGGTGGCCGACGTTCCTGGCGTGGAACGCGCTCGGCGGGCTGGCGTGGGCGACGACCGCGACGCTCGTGGGGTACGCAGCGGGGGCGTCGTACGCGGTCGCGGCCGCCCGGCTCGGCCGAGCCGGGCTCGTGCTGGCTGGGCTGGTCGTCGTCGGGCTCCTCGTCACTCGCTGGGTCACGGCGCGCCGCCGTCGCCACCGGACCCGCGCGCCGCGGACCCCCGCGCCGCGCTGATCGCGCTTTTCTCCCCGCGCGACCCGACTGTGGGGGTTCCGGGTCCATCGTGGCGATCAATGCGTGGCGGGGTCGCCGAACCGGTAGAGCAGCGCCGGACCGACCGGGCGGTAGCCGATCGACCGGTAGATCCGGTTCGACGTGGGGTTGGCCTCGTCGGTGAACAGCGTGCAACTGCGCGCCCCGCCGCGCAGCGCGTCGCCGCTGACGGTTGCCACGAGCGCGGCGGCGTACCCGCGGCGGCGGCACTCCGGCGGGGTGTAGACGTGACCGATCCGCCTGACACCGGCGACGACCGGCGCCCGCGCGGCCATCGTCACTGGCGTCCCGGCCACCTCCCAGAGCCACATCGCGCCACCGGCCACCCGCCGGATCGCGTTCGCGCGCACATCCGCGTCGGCCACCCCGGTCTCCGCGTCGAACGCCGCCGACCACCTCAGCACCAGCTCGAGGTCGTCGCGGGCCGCGCGGCGGGCCCGCCCCGGCACCCCCGGCGGCGGCTCCACCACGTCCAGCCGGAAGATCTGCTGGCGCATCGCGAGCGTCGCCGCCTGACCGGACACCTGCGCCCAGGCCGCGGCGAACGCCCGCGCCGCCTCGGCGGGCCC
>DATGDX010000084.1:0-6371 GCA_035310665.1 Mycobacteriales bacterium
ATCGAGACGGTGGCGAGGAGCAGCGCCACGCCGAGGGCCTGGCGCACGGTCTCCTGCACGCCCTCGCCCGCTCCGAGCGCGCGGACCGCGAACACGCCGGCGAAGGCCGACGGCACCGACCCCAGGACCAGGAACAGGACCAGGCGGCGGTTGACGGTGCCGTGCCGCAGGTGGACGGCGCTGCCGACCGGCTTCATGAAGAAGGACGCGACGAGGTCGCTGGAGACGGCGGCGAGCGGCTGGACCCCTGAAGAACAGGACGAGGATCGGGGTCATCAGGGCCCCGCCGCCCATGCCCGTCAACCCGACGGTGAAGCCGACGAACATCCCCGCGAGGGCGATGAACACGTCGAAGTCGAGGTGCACGTGCGCTCCCTCGTCGGTTGCCGGTCGGCCACCAGACTTTCAGATCAACGACATGGACAAGAGGCAGGACCGCGGAGCGAGATACCCCGCCGCCCTGCGGTGAGTCCGGTCAGACCGTCGCGACCGCGTCGAGCACGGATTCGGCGAGTTCCTGGCGGCAGACGAGCACGTCCGGTAACCAGGGATCTGCCTGATTGTACTCGAGTGGTGACCCGTCGACACGGGAGGCGTGGAGCCCGGCGGCCCGGGCGACGGCGACGGGGGCCGCCGAGTCCCACTCGTACTGCCCACCCGCGTGCAGGTACACCTCGGCGTCCCCGCGCAGCACCGCGAGCACCTTCGCGCCGGCCGACCCCATCGGCACGAGCTCGGCACCGAGCCGACCCCCGACCGCCGTGGCGAGCTCGGGCGCCCGCGACCGGCTGACGACGATCCGCGGTGGGCGCTGGGCGAGCGGGGCGAGCCGGGGTGGCGCTGCTGTCGTCACCGTCCCGTCGAGCGCCGGGGCGCACACGGCCCCGGCGACGAGCCGCCCGTGCGCCCACAGCGCGACATGGACGGCCCAGTCGGAGCGTCCCGGCTCGGCGAACTCGCGGGTGCCGTCGAGCGGGTCGACGATCCACACCCGCTCGGCCCGCAGCCGGCGTCGGGACAGCGCGCCCTCCTCGGACAGCACCGCATCCGCCCGCCGCAACCGCTCCAGCCGCCCGACGAGGAACTCGTGCGAGCGACGGTCGCCCTCGGCCCGCAGCCACCCGGGCGTCACGTCCTCCGCGAGCTCGCGCAGGTCCAGCAGCAACCGGCCGGCCGCCTCCGCGAGGCCCGCCGCGAGCAGGTGGTCGGACAGCGGGGCCCTCAGCCGCACCACCGACTCGACGCCGGCGGGCAGTTCGGCGGCGTACGACGTCATCGGGCGGAGCCCTCGAGGTAGCCCATCCGCTCCAGGTGGAGCAGCACCATCTGGGCGGCCTCTTCGGCGGTCAGCTCCGCGGTGTCGATCGTCACGTCGGCGTCGGATGGTGGCTCGTACGGATCGGAGATCCCGGTGAACTCGGGCAGCAACCCCGCCCGGGCCTTCGCGTAGAGGCCCTTGCGGTCGCGCTGTTCGCACACCTCCAGCGGCGTGGCGACGTGGACGAGCAGGAAACCGCCCCCGCTGCCCTCGACCATCGAGCGCACGTCGCGGCGGGTCCGGTCGTACGGCGCGATCGGCGCGCAGATCGCCGCTCCCCCGTTCTTCGTGATCTCCGCGGCGACCCACCCGATTCGCCGGATGTTGATGTCGCGGTGCTCCTTGGAGAACCCGAGCTCACTGGACAGGTGCTTGCGGACGAGGTCGCCGTCGAGGAGCGTCACCCGACGCCCCCCCAACTCGAGCAGCTTGACGAGCAGGACGTTCGCGATCGTCGACTTCCCAGACCCGGACAGGCCGGTGAAGAAGACCGTGAAGCCCTGCGCACGCCGGGGCGGGTAGCTGCGGCGAAGCTCGGCGGCGACCGCGGGCGGGGTGAACCACGACGGGAGTTCCTTGCCCTCGGCGAGCCGGCGCCGCTGCTCCGTTCCCGAGATCGACAGCGTCCGCGCCCCCTCGGGGACCTCGTCCTCGGGCAGGTAGCGGTCGAGCTCCTCGACGTAGACCATCTGCCGGAACGGCACCATGGTCACGCCCAGCTCGGCCTCGTGCTCGCGGAGCAACACCTGCGCGTCGTACGGACCGTAGAAGGGCTCGCCGTTCGCGTCCGCGCCCGGGCCGGCGTGGTCGCGCCCGACGATGAAGTGGGTGACGCCGTGGTTCTTGCGGATGATGGCGTGCCAGATCGCCTCGCGCGGGCCGCCCATTCGCATCGCGAGCGGCAGCAGGGACAGCATCGTGGTCTCGGGCGGGTAGCTGTCGGCGAGCGCGTGGTAACAGCGAACCCGCGTGTAGTGGTCCACGTCTCCCGGTTTCGTCATGCCGACGACCGGGTGCACGAGCAGGTGCGCCCCCGCCTCCTCCGCGGCGCGCAGCGTCAGCTCCTGGTGCGCGCGATGCATCGGGTTCCGGGTCTGGAACGCGACCACCCGGCGCCATCCGCGGCGCCCGAACTCCGCCCGCACCTGGGCCGGGCTGTGCCGCAGCACGCGGAAGTCGTAGTGCAGCGGCTCCTGGAGCACCTCGACGTACCCCCCCACGTAGTAGGGGTTGGTCCGGTGCAGCAGGTGGTCGACGCCGGGATGCGCCGGGTCGGTGGTGCCGAAGACGCTTCGGGCCTCGTCCTCGCGGTCGGGACGCCACACGTCCTGCACGTGGACCACGGCGAGCATGACGCCCTCGGGGTCGCGCAGGGCGAGCCGGTCGGACGCCTGGGCCGCGGCCGCGGCCTCCGGCGCGACGTCGAGCGTGACCGGGATCGGCCACAGCGTCCCGTCGATCAGCCGCATGGTCGCGCACACCGACGCGTAGTCGGCGGCGGTGAGGAACCCGCGCAGCGGGGAGAAGCCGCTCGACGCGAGCAGTTCGAGGTCACACATCTGCCGCGGCGTCAGGTCCCAGGACGGCCAGTCCGTCGACTGCTTCTTCAGCTCCGCGGCCCGGTCCTCGTCGACGACGAGGTCCACGAGGACGCCTCCATGCGGAGCGATGAGATCGGTGCGCACGTTGTGTTTCCTTTGCTGTCTGAACTGGCTCGGTCTGGGCCTGGGCTGGGTCTGGGCCTGGGCCTGGGCCTACTCGTGGATGGGTGGCTGGGTCAGCGCGCGGACGCGCGCCCGGGGGACGCCTCGATGCGCGCCCCGTCGAGGGTGATGGTGGAGACGAGGCCGAGCTCGGACCGGTGCTCCCGGTGCCAGGCGACCTGGGACGCGACGCCCTCGGCGACCCCGACGCGCGGGGACCAGCCGAGGTGCCGCGCGGCCTTGTCGACCGCCCCGCCGGTGATGCGGACATCCCCCGGCTGCTCGGGCAGGTGGGTGACCTCTATGGGCACACCGACGGAGGTCTCGATGAGCGCGAGCAGCTGGTTGACCGTGACGGATCCCCCGCCGGCGACGTTCAGGACCGTCCCCGGCTGGACGTCGCGACGAGCGGCGGCGAGGTTGGCCCGCACGACGTCGTCGACGAAGGTGAAGTCGCGCACCTGTTCACCGTCGCCGTACAGCGGGATGGGGCGTCCGTCGAGGGCGGCTTCGATGAAGCGGTGGATGCCCATGTCCGGCCGCTGCCGCGGGCCGTACACCGTGAAGTAGCGCAACGACACGGTCGGGATGCCCCAGTTCGCCGCGTAGAGGCAGCACAGCTGTTCCGCGGCCAGCTTGGTCACGCCGTAGGGGCTGTACGGACGGGGCAGGTCGGACTCCCGGGTGGGGTAGCGGACCGCGTTGCCGTAGACCGACGAGCTGGACGCGAAGACGAACCGGCGCACGCGGCTGCCGCGCACGGCCTCGAGGAGGCGCTGGGTGGCGAGCACGTTGTGTTCGACGTACGCCGCGAAGCCGTCGGACCAGGACAGCCGCACGCCGGGCTGGCCGGCCTGGTGGAACACCAGGTCGGCGTCCGCGACGAGCGGCTCGAGCGCCTCGGTGCGCAGGTCGGCCTGCGTGAGCTGGAAGCCGGGTCGCTCGAGCAGGCCCACGACGTTCGCCCACTTGCCCTGCGGGTCGTAGTACGGCGTGAAGCAGTCGACGCCGCGGACGGTGTGCCCTTCCGCGAGCAGCGCGTCGGCGAGGTGACTGCCGACGAAGCCGGCGACGCCGGTGACGAGCGCTTTCATGTGATCCCCCCCGGGGCTGGCGTGGCTCCCCGCCCCCGCGCCGAAGCCGGCGCGGGGGCGGGTGAGGCTGCGGGTCAGCTGGTGCGCGGTCCCTGCGGGCGGACGGGGACGTCCCGAGAGGCGTCGGTCGACGCCTGCGGCGACGCGGCCGGGCGCTCGATCGTGCGCGCCCGCTCGTCGCGGCCGCGCCCGGTGCGCTCCCGCGCGCGCATCTCGTTGCCCTCGCGGACGTAGTGCTGCGTCTGGTAGCTGCTCAGCGGGGTCCGGGCGCCGAGGAGGACCACGCCGAGCCGCTGCAGCCCGAGCTGCCGCAGGTTGTCGACCAGGTCCTCGAGGTCCTCGCGCTTGGTGTGGCCGGCGCGGGCCACGAGGACGGACGCGTCGGTCGCGCTGGCGAGCGCGAGCGCGTCCGCGGACAGCTGCGACGGCGGGGTGTCGACGAGGACGACCCCGACGTCGCCCAGCGACCGGATCACGTCCGGGAGGCGGGCGCCGAGCAGCAACTCCGCGGGGTTGCGGTCCGTCTGCCCGGACGGCAGCACGAACAGGTTCCGATCCACCTCGACGAGCAGCGACCGCGGCTCGTTCCTGGTCCCGGCCAGCAGCTCGGCGAGCCCGGGTCGGCCGAGCAGCCCGAAGTACCGGTCCAGACGCGGTCGGCGCAGGTCCCCGGAGACGACGATCGTGGGGCTGCCCTGCCGGGCGAGCGAGCAGGCGAGGTTCGCGACGAGGCTGGACTTGCCGGACGAGGGCTCGGCCGACAGCACGGTGAGCGTGCGCGTCGTCTCGCCGAGCCCGCGCAGCTGCAGCGCCGCCCTGGCTCGCATGTAGCCCTCGGCCGCCGGCCCGTGCGGTTGCTCGATGACCGTGATGCCCTTCGTGGCCCGCCCCTGGCGCGGGATGGCCGCCACGACCGGGGCGCCCGCCGCCTCCTCCACCTCGTCCGGGGACACCAGCCGGGTGCGGAAGGCCTCGAGCAGCAGCGCGGCCGCGACACCACACACCAGACCGAGGACCAGGCCGATGGCGAGCAGCAGCGTCCGGCTCGTTCCGCCGCTGAGCGGACCGAGGACGACGGGGCCGGCGATCGCGATGGGCGTCCCGTTCAGCACCGCCGAGTTATTGATCTTGTCGATCTGTTCCGCCTTGGCCTGGTAGCGCCGCGTCGCCACGTCGAGCTCGGTGCTGGACAGCGTCGACGCGCTCCCGGTCAGCGACGCCCGGCGCTCGGCGTCGACCTGGCGCGACCAGCGGACGACGAGGTCGTGCAAGGCATTGGCCTGCGCGGTGAGCGCGTCCACCGTGCGCTTCTGCAACCCCGCCACCTGCTCGTTGCGCGCCTTCACGAAGGCGTTCGCGTAGGTCGACACCATCGCTTCGGCGAGCTGCGGGTTCGGGTCGCTGTAGCTCACGTCGATCCGGGTGGTCCCCGCGACGGGGGTGGCGACCAAGCGCTGGGCCAGGGCCACCGGCCGGTCCGCGGGGTCGACGCCGCGGGCGGCGGCGAGCTGGTCCGCGCGTGGCCCGAGCAGGCGCAGCGTGTCCTCCATCACGCCCGCGTCGGAGATCCTGTTCCCGGACGACGACGAGAGCCGGTCCCGCCACGACTTCCCGCCGGTCGACGCCACGTCGTAGTCGATGGGCTTGACGTCCAGACGCACGGTGGCGGCGTACCCCGCTCGCTCGTGCGCGACCGCCGGCAGCAGCACGAGCCCGGCGAGCAGGCCGAGGACGAGGGAGACGCCGACGACGACGCGGCGTCTCCAGATCATCCGTCCGTACTCCGCCAGCGAGGGTGTCTGGCCACCCTCGGAAATCCTGCTCGTCGAACTCACATGGCCCTCCTGTGCGTCGAGCGGAAGGGCGCCCGCCCGGGCGTTCCGCGAAACCGCAGCGTTGTCGAGATGGGGGGAACGGGGATCGGGGTGGGGGTGGCTGAGACGGTGGCTGGGATGGGGGTGGCGGGGAGTGACACAGGGGTCGGCAGCGGCAGGCTCACCGGCGGGCCATCTCCCAACTCGCGTCGACGTGGATGGGTGCCAACCGCACGATGGCACGCGGCGCGGCGCCCAGCGGCGGCCCCGACACGTCGAACTTCGCGGCCGGGTGCCAGTCGATGAGTTCGGGGCCCTTGCCGAACATCCCCAGCCACAGGAAGTAGCGGCCGCGTGGCAGCGGGAGGCTGGTGACCCGGCAGTGGACCTCGGTCTCTCCCTCGATGAGCTGCATGTCCCGCTTCAGCACGAAGATCGGCGT
>DATGDX010000085.1:0-3985 GCA_035310665.1 Mycobacteriales bacterium
GAGATCCCCACCCGCTGCTGCAGCCACAGCACGAGGCCCGGGTCGACGCTGCCCGAGCGGGTCGCCATGACCAGCCCCTCGAGCGGGGTGAACCCCATCGTCGTGTCGAGGCAGACGCCGGCGCGCACCGCGGCGAGCGACGCGCCGGCGCCGAGGTGGCAGGTGACGACCCGCAGGTCGGTGCGCCCGAGCAGCTCCGCGGCGCGCCCGGCGGCGTACTCGTGCGACAGCCCATGGAACCCGTAGCGGCGCACACCGAGCCGGTCGTGCCACTCCGTCGGCACGGCGTAGGTCGCGGCGGCCGGGGGCAGCGTGGCGTGGAACGCGGTGTCGAAACAGGCGACGGCAGGAACGCCGCGCAGCGCCCGGCGCAGCGCGTCGATCCCGGCCAGCGACTTCGGCTGGTGCAGCGGGGCGAGATCCGTCAGGCCGCGCAGCCGCGCCTCGACCTCGTCGTCGATCAGCACCGGCGCGCGGAACCGGGCGCCCCCGTGCACGACACGGTGCCCCACGGCGTCGACGGCGGGCAGCCGGGCCAGCCAGGAGGCGACGACCTCGTCCTCGAACCGCCCACCGGGAGCGGGCAGGTCGCAGCCGGCGAGCACCGCGTCGGCCGCGTCCAGCAGCCGCAGCTTGAGGCTGCTGGAGCCGGCGTTGACGACGAGGACGCGCACGGGATTCCGATTCGCGATTCGGACGCGGATGTCGGTCGCGGCTCAGTAGGGCCAGACCCAGTCGCGCACGTCGGGCGGGTCCTCGCCGTGCTGACGGGTGTAGATCCGGTGCCGCAGCCGCTCGTCGACCATGTCTTGGCGCAGCCCGGCGGCGCGTGCGCCGAGCCCCGGCACCCGGTCGATGACGTCGATGACCAGCCGGAACCGGTCCAGGTCGTTGAGCATGACCATGTCGAACGGTGTGGTTGTGGTGCCCTCCTCCTTGTAGCCGCGGACGTGCAGGTTGTGGTGGTTGGTGCGCCGGTAGGCGAGGCGGTGGATGAGCCACGGGTACCCGTGGTAGGCGAAGATGATCGGCCGGTCGGCGGTGAACAGTGTGTCGAACTCCCGGTCCGGCATCCCGTGCGGGTGCTCGCTCGGAGGTTGGAGCCGCATGAGGTCGACGACGTTGGCGACCCGGACCTTCAGCTCCGGCAGGTGCCGGCGCAGCAGCGCGGCCGCGGCGAGGGTCTCGAGCGTGGGCACGTCGCCGGCACAGGCGAGGACGACGTCCGGCTCGGTGTGACCCTCGTCGGTGCCCGCCCACGGCCACAGCCCGATCCCGCGGGTGCAGTGCAGGACCGCGTCGTCCATCGGCAGCCACTGCAGCGACGGCTGCTTGCCGATCAGCATCACGTTCACGTAGTCCCGGCTGCGCAGGCAGTGGTCGGCGACCGACAGCAGCGAGTTGGCGTCCGGCGGCAGGTACACCCGGATGATCTCGGCCTTCTTGTTCATCACGTGGTCGATGAAGCCCGGGTCCTGGTGCGAGAAGCCGTTGTGGTCCTGCCGCCACACGTGCGAGGTCAGCAGGTAGTTGAGCGAGGCGATCGGCCGCCGCCACGGGATCGCCCTCGTGACCTTGAGCCACTTCGCGTGCTGGTTGAACATCGAGTCGACGATGTGGATGAACGCCTCGTAGCAGTTGAACAGCCCGTGCCGGCCGGTGAGCAGGTAGCCCTCGAGCCAGCCCTGGCACAGGTGCTCGCTGAGCACCTCGACGACCCGCCCGTCCGCGGCCAGGTGTTCGTCGACCGGGAGGATCTCGCCGGCGAACTGCTTGTCCGTGGCCTCGTAGACCGCGCTCAGCCGGTTCGACGCGGTCTCGTCCGGCCCGAAGATGCGGACGTTGCGGGTCGGCGCGTTGCGCCGCACCACGTCGCGCAGGAAGGTCCCGAGCACGCGGGTCGCCTCCGCGACCGTCTGCCCGGGACCGGGCATCTCGACGGCGTAGCCGCGGAAATCCGGCAGCGACAGCTCGCGCAGCAGCAGGCCACCGTTCGCGTGGGGGTTCGCGCCGAGCCGGTGGTGCCCGGACGGCGGCACCCGCAGCAGGTCCTCGGCGGGAGCGCCGTGCTCGTCGAACAGCTCCCCGGGGCGGTACGACGCGAGCCACTCCTGCAGCTGGGCGAGCTGTCCCGCGTCGGTCCGCGGGCGGGTGAGCGGCACCTGGTGCGCGCGCCACGTCCCCTCGACCGGCAGGCCGTCCACCTCGCGCGGTCCGGTCCATCCCTTCGGGGTCCGCAGGACGATGGCCGGCCAGCGCGGGCGCTCGGGCAGCGTCCCGCCGCGCGCGGCCTGCTGGATCCGCGCGATCTCGTCGAGCGCCGCGTCGAGGCTCGCGGCCAGCTGCTGGTGCACCGCGCTGGGGTCGTCCCCCTCGACGACGTACGGCGCGTGCCCGTACCCCTCGATCACGGCCACCAGCTCGTCGCGGGGGATCCTGGCGAGCACCGTGGGATTGGCGATCTTGTAGCCGTTGAGGTGCAGGATCGGCAGCACCGCGCCGTCGTGGACCGGGTCGAGGAACTTGTTGCTGTGCCAGCTGGTGGCCAGCGGCCCGGTCTCCGCCTCACCGTCACCGACGACGCAGAACGCGACGAGGTCGGGGTTGTCGAACACCGCGCCGTACGCGTGCGCGAGCGAGTAGCCGAGCTCCCCACCTTCGTTGATCGACCCTGGCAGCTCGGGCGCGACATGGCTGGGAATCCCGCCGGGGAAGGAGAACTGCCGGAACAGCAGCCGCATGCCCTCCGCGTCGCGGGAGACGGCGGAGTAGCGCTCGGAGTAGGAGCCCTCCAGCCAGGTGTTCGCCGCGATCGCCGGCCCGCCGTGCCCGGGCCCGATGACGAAGATGGCGTCGAGATCCCGCTCGCGCACCACCCGGTTCCAGTGGGTGTAGAGCAGGTTCAACCCGGGCGTCGTGCCCCAGTGCCCCAGCAGTCGGGGCTTAACGTGCTCGGGGCGCAGCGGCTCGCGGAGCAGCGGGTTGTCGAGCAGGTAGATCTGCCCGACCGACAGGTAGTTGGCCGCGCGCCAATAGCGGTCGAGCCGTTCCAGCTGCTCGCCGCTCAGCGGCTCGCTACCCACCCGCGTTGCCGTCACGGCCCCTCCTCGGCGTCTTCCGTGTCGCGACAGCAACGTGCCCGACCCGGTGGCGGTCGCAACGCGACACAGGCGAGCGGTCGCCGGAGGGTCAACCGGTTTCGGCCCCGTCGGCGGCCCCGTCGCCGGCACTGCGCAGCGCGGCGATGTCCAGCTTGCCCATGGCGAGCATCGCCTGCATCGCCCGCCGGGCCCGCTCCGGGTCCGGATCGGCGAACAGCTCGTCCATCCCCCTGGGCACGACCTGCCACGACAGGCCGTACCGGTCCTTCAGCCACCCGCAGGGCCCTTCCTGCCTGCCCTCGGACAGCCGCGCCCAGTAGTAGTCGACCTCGTCCTGCGTCTCGCAGGTGATCTGGAAGGAGACCGCCTCGTCGAACGTGAACTCGGGGCCGCCGTTGATGCCGACGAACCGCTGCCCGTCCAGCTCGAACTCCACGGTCATGACCATGCCCGCCGGTCGCGGCCCGGCCTCGGTGTAGCGCGCGACGTTCACGATCCGCGAGTTGCGGAACACGGAGGTGTAGAACGCCGCGGCCTCCTCGGCCTCGGTGTCGAACCACAGGTTCGGGACGATCTTCTGCTGCCTGCTGCTGTGTCCCTTCTGTGCGTCCTTATTGGTCGTGGCGCTGCATGACGAGACCCCGGTACGGGCGCGAACTCATCGCCGCCCGGCGACGCCTCCTGACCGTGTCACGCGGACTCCACGGGCATGATCTTGGCTCGGCAGATCGCAGCAGCGACAGCCCGGGCGGCGGGAGACGAGCTCAAGCTTCACCGGGTTCGTCCCGATTGCGGATCGAATGCTCACGCCGCGGGTGGTTCTTGGAGGCCCGGTTGCGACGAACCGACGTGCTCGTGCTGGGAGCCGGCCCGACCGGGCTCGG
>DATGDX010000086.1:0-8559 GCA_035310665.1 Mycobacteriales bacterium
CGGCTGCGCCGCCGCGATCACCTTCTGCGACGCCGACCACAACCAACCACACGCCCACGGCGGGCCCACCGACCCGGACAACTGCGGGCCGTTCTGCCGGCGACACCACCGGCTGAAAACGTTCACCACATGGACCTGGCGACGGCGCCCCGACGGCGCCATCGAATGGACCGACCCGCACGGCATCACCTGGTCCCGCGACCCCATCCGCCACCAGGCGCCCGATCCCGACGACCCGGACGACGACCCCGACCCGCCCGACACCCCGGACCCGCCGCAACCCCCGCCCGACCCCTGCTCCGGCGACCCGCCCTTCTGACGCAGCAAGCGTTCCGCCGCGCGTCAGTAGCGAACCGCGCGGTCGACGACGTTGGCGAGCGGCTGACCCGCGGCGTACCGCCGCAGCTGGGCGCCGACGAGCTCGTACGCGCGGGGCAGCGTCAGCGTGGTCGACCCGGCGACGTGCGGGGTGAGCAGCAGACCGGGCGCCCGCCACAGCGGATGGTCCTGCGGCAGCGGCTCCGGGTCGGTGACGTCGAGCGCCGCCCGCAGCCGCCCCGACTCGAGTTCGCGCAGCAGCGCCCCCGTGTCGACGACCGGCCCGCGGGCGACGTTGACGAGCAGCGCGCCGTCCTTCATCCGGGCGAGGAAAGCCGCGTCGGCGAGCCCGCGGGTGGCAGGGGTCATCGGCACGAGCAGCACCACGACGTCGGCGCGCGGCAGCAGGTCGGGCAGGTCCTCGACCGCGGACAGGCCGGGGCGGGGCCGTCGCGCCGCGCGCAGCATCGACACCTCGAACCCGGCGAGCCGCCGCTCCACCGCGGCGCCGATCGACCCGTACCCGACGATCAACACGGTCTTCCCGCACAGCGCGTCGGTGGGGGTGAAGTCCCACTGCCGCCGCGCCTGCGCGAGCGCGAACCGGGGGAAGTCCCGCAGGTACGCGAGGATCGCGGTCACCACCCACTCCGCGGTCGACGGGTCGTGCACGCCGCGGGCGTCGCAGAGCGTCACGGTGTCCGGCACCGCGTCGAGCAGCGCGTCCACGCCCGCGGTGAGCGCCTGGACGACGCGCAGCCCTGGCAGCTGGCGCAGGAAGTCGGTCCGGTAGGCGGCACCGAGGAACGGCGGGACCACGAACTCGACCGACGCGGCGGACGGCGGCGGGCCGTCCTCCCCGTCGTACACCTCGACCCGCATCCCTGGCGGCATGTCGCCCAGCAGGTCGAGGCCCTTGCGGTGCGGCACCCAGGCAACGGTCACGGGACACCTCCGGGGCAGGAGGCGGGGGTGGGGGTTTGCGACACGCCCGGAGTGTCGCGGACGCGGCCGGCGCCGAACAATGAGGGATGCTCCGCGCCGGGCTCCTCGGGACGGCTATCGCCATCGTGATCGCCGGTGTCGGGTGGGGGTTCCAGCGCCGGCTCGTCTACCTGCCGTCCGGCCCGGCGGTCCCCCCGGCGGCCAGTGTGATCGACAGTGCGCGGGACGTGGTCCTCGAAACCAGCGACGGGCTGCGACTGCACGCGTGGTACGTCCCTGCGGGCGCGCCGGACCGCGGGGTCGCGGTGCTGGTCGCCAACGGCAACGCCGGCAACCGGGTGCTGCGCGCCCCGCTCGCGCTGGCCCTCGCCGATCGCGGTCTCGCCGTCCTGCTGTTCGACTACCGCGGGTACGGGGGCAACGCAGGCTCCCCCACCGAGCAGGGGCTCGCCCGTGACGTCCGTGCCGCCCGGCGGTTCCTCGTCGACGCACGCGGCGCGTCGCCCGACCGCCTCCTGTACTACGGCGAGAGCCTGGGCAGCGCCGTCGTGACCGAACTCGCCGCCGAGCACCCGCCCGCCGGGCTGGTGCTGCGCTCCCCGTTCGTCGACCTGGCGTCGGTCGGACGGGTGCACTACCCGGTTCCCCCCGTGCGGGCGCTGCTGCGCGACAGGTACCCGCTGGCCCACCACCTCGCACAGGTGCACGTGCCGACGACGGTCGTGTACGGCACCGCGGATTCGATCGTGCCGCCGGAGCAGAGCCGGGCGGTGGCCGAGGCGGCAGCCGGGCCGGTGCGGGTCGTGGCGGTCGCAGGCGCGGATCACAACGACCCAATCCTGCTCGACGGGGTCGAGCTGGTCACGGCGGTCGTGGACCTCGCCGAGCGGATCGGCGAGGGGCGCTGACCCTCGGCCGGCCGCGACGCGGCGACGGGCAGAATTCCCGTATGCGCCAGCCCGCCGTCATACGTGCCGCCGGTATCGCCGCCGCCCTCGCGCTCGCCGCCTGCGGCGGAGGCGAGCCGACGGCGGCACAGCCACCCGGGTCCGTGGCCGGTGAGGAAGCGCCGAAAGTCGCCGCCGGCTCCGTCGCCCTCGGCACCCCGAGCGTGATCGTGACCCGGCTCGCGGTCCCGTGGGGGCTCGCGTTCCTTCCCGACGGCTCCGCCCTCGTCTCCGAACGCGACACCGGGCGCATCGTGCTGGTCGGCCGCCGCGGCGGCACGCCGCGTCAGGTGGCGCGGGTGGACGCGGTCCCGGGCGGCGAGGCGGGGCTGCTGGGGCTGGCGGTCTCGCCGACGTACCGCACCGACCGGCTCGTCTACGCCTACTACACCTCCGCGCGGGACAACCGAATCGTGCGGTTCCGGCTCGGGCAGCCGCCCCGGCTGGTGTTCTCCGGCATCCCGAAGGCGGGCAACCACGACGGTGGGCGGATCGCGTTCAGGCCGGACGGGATGCTCTACGTGGGGACGGGAGACGCCGCCGTCCGGACCCGCTCGCAGGACCCCGCATCCCTCGGCGGGAAGATCCTGCGGCTCACACCGGACGGGAGACCGGCGCCGGGCAACCCGTTCCGCGGCTCGCCCGTGTGGTCGCTGGGGCACCGCAACGTGCAGGGGCTGGCGTGGGACGGCGCGAAGCGGATGTACGCCACCGAGTTCGGCCAGAACCGCTTCGACGAGGTGAACCGGATCGTCCCGGGCGGCAACTACGGCTGGCCGGTGGTGGAGGGCCGCGGCGGGGCGCCCCGGTTCCGCGACCCGCTGGTCGTGTGGCCGACCTCGCAGGCGTCGCCGAGCGGCGCCGCGTTCGTGCGCGACAGCCTGTTCGCGGCCGCGCTGCGCGGCAAGCGGCTGTGGCAGGTCCGCCTGGCCGGCGGCCGGGTGCAGGGCACCCAGGCGCACGCCGTCGGGCGGTACGGGCGCCTGCGCCACGTCGCGGTCGAGCCCGGCGGGCGGGCGCTGTGGGTGCTGACCAACAACCGGGACGGGCGGGGGAACCCGGGGCCGACGGACGACCGGATCCTGCGCGTCCCGCTGCGCTGACGGGCACCGACGGCGGGCCCCCACCCGCTCGCCGCTCTTGACGTTTCTGCTGTCCTCGTGTCCGAAAAGGCAGCAAGAACGTCAAGATCGGCGGGATGAGGAGGTGAGGCGCTCGAGCACCAGCTCGCGGACCTGCTGCGCGTCCGCCTGCCCGCGGGTCGCCTTCATCACCGCGCCGACGAGCGCGCCCGCCGCGGCCACCTTGCCGGCGCGCACCTTGTCCGCGACGTCGGGGTGCGCGGCGATCGCCTCGTCCACCGCGGCCGCGAGCGCGCCCGCGTCCGAGACGACGCGCAGCCCCCGCTGCTCGACCACCTCGTCCGGTGACCCGTCACCGGCCAGCACCCGCTCCAGCACGACCCGTGCCAGCTTGTCGTTGAGCGTGCCCGCGTCGACGAGGGCGACCACCCGGGCCACCTGCTCCGCAGTGACCGGCAGCGCTGACACCTCGACGCCGGACTCGTTCGCGCGCCGCGCCAGCTCCCCCAGCCACCACTTGCGAGCCGCCGCGGGCGGCGCGCCGGCCGCCACCGTGGCCGCGACGACGTCGAGCGCCCCGGCGTTGACCAGCGTCTGGAGGTCGCGGTCGGTCAGCCCCCACTCGGCCTGCAGTCGGCGGCGGCGGGCCGACGGCAGCTCGGGCAGCGCCGCGCGCAGCGACTCCACCCACTCGGGTGCCGGGGCGAGCGGGACGAGGTCGGGTTCCGGGAAGTACCGGTAGTCCTCCGCCTGCTCCTTCGACCGCCCCGAGGTGGTCACGCCGGTGTCCTCGTGCCAGTGCCGGGTCTCCTGCACCACCCGCCCGCCCGCGTCGAGCACCTCCGCCTGGCGCTCGATCTCGTGGCGCACCGCCCGCTCGACCGACCGCAGCGAGTTCACGTTCTTCGTCTCGCTCCGGGTGCCGAGTTCGTCCGCGCCGAGCGGCGCGAGCGAGACGTTGACGTCGCAGCGCAACGACCCCTCCTCCATGCGCACGTCGCTGACCCCGAGCGCGCGCAGCAGGTCGCGCAGCTCGGTGACGTAGGCCCGAGCGACCTGCGGGGCGAGCGCCCCGGTGCCGGGGATCGGCTTCGTGACGATCTCGACGAGCGGGATCCCGGCGCGGTTGTAGTCGACGAGCGAGTAGTCGGCGCCGTGGATGCGCCCGGTCGCCCCGCCGACGTGCAGCGTCTTGCCGGTGTCCTCCTCCAAGTGCACGCGCTCGATGCCGACCCGGACCACCTCGCCGTCCACCGGCACGTCGAGCCAGCCGTCGGTGCACAGCGGCTCGTCGTACTGCGAGATCTGGAAGTCCTTCGGCATGTCGGGGTAGAAGTAGTTCTTGCGGGCGAACCGGCACCACCGGGCGATCGAGCAGTGCAGCGCGAGCCCGATCATGACGGTGTAGCGCACCGCGGCCTCGTTGGTGACCGGCAGCGAGCCCGGCAGCCCCAGGCACGTCGGGCAGACCTGGGTGTTCGGCGGCGCGCCGAACGCGGTCGGGCACCCGCAGAACAGCTTCGACCGGGTGCCGAGCTCCACGTGGGTCTCCAGCCCGAGCGCCGGCGCGTAGCGCGCCGCCACCTCCTCGACCACCGTCACAGCGCCGGCGCCTCCTCCAGAAGCGGGTGCCCCCAGCGGTCGACGTACGCCGCCTCCAGCGCCGCCCCGACCCGGTAGAGCCCGTCGTCGGCGAGCGCCGGAGCCATGATCTGCAGCCCGACCGGGAGGCCGTCCTCGGGCGCGAGCCCGCAGGGCACGCTGATCGCGGCCCCGCCGGCGAGGTTCGTCGGGATCGTGCACAGGTCGGCGAGGTACATCGCCAGCGGGTCCTCGCTGCGCTCCCCGATCCGGAACGCGGTCGTCGGCGTGGTCGGCGAGACGAGCACGTCGACCCGCTCGAACGCGGCGGCGAAGTCCCGCGCGATCAGCGTGCGGACCTTCTGCGCCTGCCCGTAGTACGCCTCGTAGTAGCCCGAGGACAGCGCATACGTCCCCAGCATGATCCGCCGTTTGACCTCGGGCCCGAAGCCGGCGGCCCGGGTGCGCGCCATGACCTCCTCGGCGCTCGCGTCCCCGTCGTCGCCGACGCGCAGCCCGTAGCGCATGCCGTCGAACCGGGCCAGGTTGCTCGACGCCTCGCTCGGGGCGATGAGGTAGTACGCCGGCAGCGCGTAGCCGAAGTGCGGGCAGGACACCTGGGTGACCGAGGCGCCCAGCTCCGCGAGCAGCTGCACCGCCTCGCCGAACCGCTGCTCGACCCCGGGCTGGTAGCCCTCCCCGGACAGCTCGCGCACCACCCCGATCCGGACGCCGCGGACGTCGGGCGTGCGCGCGGCGTCGACCACCAGCGGGACCGGCGCGTCGATGGACGTGCTGTCCAGCGGGTCGTGCCCGGCGATGGCCGCGTGCAACAGCGCCGCGTCCAGGACCGTGCGCGCGCACGGGCCCGCCTGGTCGAGCGAGGAGGAGAAGGCGACCAGCCCGTAGCGGGAGACGCCGCCGTACGTCGGCTTCACCCCGACCGTGCCGGTGACGGCCGCGGGCTGCCGGATCGACCCGCCGGTGTCGGTCCCGATCGCGAGCGGCGCGAGGAACGCGGCCAGCGACGCGCTCGACCCGCCACCGGAGCCGCCGGGGACGCAGTCGAGGTCCCAGGGATTGCGGGTCGGGCCGTACGCCGAGTTCTCCGTCGACGAGCCCATCGCGAACTCGTCCATGTTCGTCTTGCCGAGGATCACCACCCCGGCGTCCTCGAGGCGGCGGACGACCGTCGCGTGGTACGGCGGGAGCCAGCCTTCGAGGATCCTCGAGCCGCAGGTGGTCGGGACGCCGTGCTGGGCCAGGACGTCCTTGAGCGCGAGCGGGACGCCGGCGAGCGGGCCGAGCCTCTCCCCCGCCGCGCGCGCGTCGTCGACCCGGCGGGCGGCGGCGAGCGCGCGCTCGGCGGCGACGTGCAGGAACGCGTGCACCTTCCCGTCGACCGCGGCGATCCGCTCCAGGTGCGCGGAGGCGACCTCGACCGCGGAGACCTCGCCGGCGGCGAGCAGGCCGGCGAGGTCGGCGGCCGTGCGCCGCGTCAGGTCAGTCACTCCTCGTCCCCGAGGATCCGCGGAACCCGGAAGCGCTGCTCGGCCGCGGCGGGGGCGGCCGCGAGCGCGGCGGCGGGGTCGAGACACGGGCGGTTCTCGTCCGGGCGGAACACGTTGGTCAGCGGGACGGCGTGCGAGGTGGGCGGGATGTCGGCGGCGGCGACCTCCCCGACCCGGGCCACCGCGGAGAGGATCACGTCGAGCTGACCGGCGAACGCGTCGAGCTCCTCGTCCGACAGAGCGAGCCGGGCCAGCCGGGCCAGGTGCGCGACGTCCGTGCGGGTGATGGACGGCATCGGGCGGCTCCCTCGCTGGCTCGGGGCGGCCAGTCTAGGCGATCACGTGGTGCGGGCCGGGACGAGGATGCCGCGCCCGCGCAACCGCCCGCTCTCGAGGTCGTCGATCGCTTCGTTGACCGCGTCGAGCGGGTAGGTGCGCGTGTGCAGCCGCACCTGGCCGCTCGCGGTCAGCGCCATCAGCTCCACGAGGTCGTTGTAGGTGCCCACCAGGTTGCCGACGACGTTGCGCTCGGTCGCGATCACGTCGAGGGCCGGGACGGAGATCGTGCCGCCGTACCCGATGACGAAGTGGCTGCCCGCCCGCCGGGTCATCGCCCACGCGTCGCGTTCCGCACCGCTCTCCCCCACGAAGTCGAGGACGACCTGGGCACCCTTGCCGTCGGTGAGCTCGAGAACCCGTTGCACGTGCGTGCCGTCGACGAGCACGGTTTCGTCGGCGCCCCACTGCGGGGTCAGGGCGAGCGCCTCCTCGTGCGGGTCGAGGACGACGATCCGGGTGGCGGACAGCGCGCGCAGGCACTGGATCCCGATGTGGCCCAGACCGCCGGCGCCGATGACGACGCACGTGCTGCCCGGGAACAGCAGCGGAACGGCCTTCCTGACCGCGTGATAGGCCGTGAGCCCCGCGTCGGCGAGCGCGGCGACCTCGCTCGGCTGCGTGCCCGGCGCCAGCGGGACCAGGGCGCGCGCCGAGGTGCGGATGAGCTCCGCCATGCCCCCGTCGGTGTCGATGCCCGGGAACGCGCTGCGCTCGCAGTGCATGTCGTCGCCGGCGCGGCAGGCGCGGCAGAACCCGCAGGTGATGAGCGGGTGCAGGATGACCGTGTCGCCGACGCGCACGTGCTCCACCGCGGAGCCGACCTCGCGCACCCAGCCCGCGTTCTCGTGCCCCAGGGTGTAGGGCAGCCGTACGCCGCTGCGCTCGGCCCACTGCCCCTCGACGATGTGCAGGTCGGTGCGGCACAGGCCGGCACCGCCGATCTCGACGAGCACGTCGTACGGCCCGGCGAGTGCGGGGTCCGGGACGTCCTCGACGACGGGCCGCTGCTCGTACCGGTGCAGCCGAACCGCTTTCACGGCACCTCCCGCTGGGCCCTTCGTCCGCGTCGGTCACACGGGGTCCCGTCGTGCGACCGTGGGTCCCCTGCCCGTCGGCCGCCGTGGCGACGCGGGTCCGCTGGCGCCGCTGTCGTCGCGGGTCGCGACCCCTTCGGCGGTGGTCTGCGTCGCCGACGGGTGGCAGGGTGCGGGCATGACGACGAGCCGCAGCCCCGAAGACGTGTTCGCGCACCATGGCGTCGCGCTCGGCGCGGAGGACCTCGAGGACATCGTCTCCGACTACGCCGACGACGCGGTCCTCGTCGTGCAACGCCGGGTCTACCGCGGCCAGGACGGCGCGCGCGAGGTGTTCACGCAGCTGCTGCGGGACGTGCCGCAGGCCTCGTGGACCCTGGACACCACGTTCGCGGACGACGTGCTCTACCTGGAGTGGAAGGCGGCGGGTGGGGGGAACCGCGTCGACGACGGGTGGACACGTTCGTGTTCCGGGACGGCCGGATCCAGGTCCAGACGATCCGGTACACCGTCCACCCGGCCTGACGCCCGCCCTCGCGGCTGACCCCGCCGCTCACAGCGTCGCCACGAACCGCTCGATCGCGTCGAGCACAACCTGCGGCGCGTCGCGGTGCGGCTGGTGACCGCAGCCGGGGATCCGCAGCTGCTCGACGCGCGGCGACCGGGTGGCCCGGGCGCTGATGGTGTCGAGCTGCGCCATGGTCGCGTACTCGTCGTCCTCGCCCTGCATCGCGAGGATGGGGCAGCGGATGCCGGGCAGGCAGTCCTCGATGGTCCAGTCGCGGAACCAGGGGCTGAGCCA
>DATGDX010000087.1:0-4588 GCA_035310665.1 Mycobacteriales bacterium
CCAGGCGATCCCGAGCAGGAACATGGTCACCATCAGCGGCGCCAGCCAGGGCGGGCTCACGGACTTCGCGCGCGAGCGCGTGGGCGGCGGCGTGTAGGCCGCCCTCCGGCGGATGCGGGACTTGGGCAAGGGTCTCTCCAGCGGCCGGTCACGGGAACGAGCAGCACGGCGTCTCGCGTTAGCGTAGTGCGAGGACGGAACGTGAGCAGACTGCAGCAGGGAGGCACTGTGCGGCGCGGTTGGCGGTGTCTCGTGCCGCTCGTCGCCGTGATCGCCGGGATGCTGTTCGTCGCCAGCGCCGCCACCGCGCGCGGCACCGACCTGCGCGCCGGGCGCAGTGACCGGCTCGCGGACCTGATCGTGCGCGAGAACGCGCAGGTGGGCCGCCTCGCCGCGCGGGCGGAGCGGCTGCGCGGCGACGTCCTCGCGGCGACCGAACGCGAGGCCGGCCGCGACGGCCGCGTGGACCGGGCCCGGCGGCGACTCGCGCCGCTGGAGAGCCTCGCCGGGCTGGACCGGCTGTCCGGCCCCGGTGTGACCGTGGCCCTCGACGACGCGCCCCGCCGCCCCGACGCCGGCGGGGCGCTGCCGCGCGGCGCAGCCCCCGACGACCTCGTCGTGCACCAGCAGGACGTCCAGGCGGTCGTCAACGCGCTGTGGACGGGCGGCGCCCGGGGGCTGCAGCTCATGGACCAGCGCGTGATCGCGACGAGCGCGGTGCGCTGCGTCGGGAACACGTTGATCCTGCAGGGGGTCGTCTACTCCCCGGCGTACGTCGTCACCGCCGTCGGCGACCCCGCGCGCCTGCGGGGGGCGCTCGCCGCGGAACCCGGCGTACAGATCTACCGGCAGTACGTCGACGCCTACGGGCTCCGGCTCGACGTCCGCACCCACCGGTCGCTCACCCTGCCCCCGTTCGAGGGCACCCTGGCCCTGCGCTCCGCACGGGCGGTGAGCGGGTGAGCCGGTGGCGCGTCGCGACGAGGACGCTGGGCGAGCTGCTGATCACCATCGGGCTGGTGGTGCTGCTGTTCACCGGCTACGAGCTGTGGGGCACCAACGTCTACACGGCGAAGGCCCAGCACGAGCTGCGCGGCGACCTGGTCCGGGAGTGGGCGCAGCCGGCGCCGGCCCCCACCACCCCCGCCGTGATCCCCCCGCCGCGGGTGCAGCTCGGGCACGCGTTCGCGCTGCTCCGCATCCCCCGGCTCGGCTCCGACTACGCCAAGACGGTGCTCGAGGGGGTTGACGTCACGACGTTGAAGAAGGGGCCGGGGCACTACCCGGGCACCGCGCTGCCGGGGCAGCTCGGCAACTTCGTCGTCTCCGGTCACCGCACGACCTACGGCGCCCCGTTCAACCGGATCGACGAGCTGCGCGCCGGCGACGTGGTCGGGGTCGAGACCTCGGCCGCCTACTACGTCTACCGGGTCACCCGCAACGAGGTCGTCGAGCCGACCGCGGTCGACGTGACCCATCCGGTGCCGGGGCAGCCGGGGGTCCGGCCGACCCAGAAGGTGCTGACGATGACGACCTGCCACCCGAAGTACTCCGCGGCCAACCGGCTCATCGTCTACGCCCGGTTCGACCGGGTGGTGCCGAAGACGCAGGGCCTGCCGTCCGAGCTGCGGGGGGCGTGAGCGTGTACCCCTGGCTGTGGCGTCACCTCCCGGGCAGCGGGTGGACCCGGGTCGCGGTCGCGCTGGTCCTGGTCGTGGCGGTGCTCGCGCTGCTGTTCCTCGTCGTGTTCCCGTGGGTCGAGCCGCGGCTGCCGTTCAACTACGTCACGGTCGCCCGGTGAGCACCGGGTGGGAGAATCCGGGCGAGGACCCGACCCCGGGGAGGCGCAGGTGACCGACCCCACCACCACGTCCGGTCCGCGCCCCGGCTACCGCGACCGCCCGTGGCTCGCGTCGTACCCCCCCGGCGTCCCCGCCGACCCGGAGATCCCCACGGTGCCGCTGACCCGGCTGCTCGACGACGCGGCCGCGGCCTACCCGACCCGCGTCGCGCTGGCCTTCCTCGGCGCCACGCTGACCTACGCCCAGCTCGTCGAGCAGGTCGACCGGTTCGCCGCGGCGCTCGCCGGGCTCGGCGTGCGCCCGGGCGACCGGGTGGCGCTCGTGCTCCCCAACTGCCCGCAGAACGTGATCGCGTTCTACGCGACGCTGCGGCTCGGGGCGATCGCGGTCGAGCACAACCCGCTCTACACCGAGGCCGAGATGGGCCACCAGCTCGCCGACTGCGGGGCGGGGGTGGCCGTCTGCCTGGACCGCACGTACGACGTGGTCGCCGCGGCCCGCCCGGGCACCGCGGTGGAGGAGGTGGTGGTCACCTCGGTCACGGACTACCTGCCGGCGAAGGCCCGGTTCGCCCTCGCGCTGCCGCGGGTCCTGCCGGTGCCCGCCCTGCGGCGGCGCCGGGCGGCGGTCGTCGCGCCGGTGCCGAAGGGCGCCCCGGTGCGCCGCTTCCGGGACCTGCTGCGCGCCGCCCCCGGGCGCGCGGCGCAGGCCGACGTCGATCCGGCCCGCGACCCGGCCGTGCTGCAGTACACCGGCGGCACCACCGGGCGCGCGAAAGGCGCGGTCCTCACCCACCGCAACCTCGTCGCCAACGCGCACCAGTGCCGGCTGTGGTTCCCGCAGGCGAGGATGGGGCGCGAGGTCACCCTCGCCGTGCTGCTGCTGTTCCACGCCTACGGGCTGACGCTGTGCATGACGACGACGATCCTGCTCGCCGGGACCGTCGTGCTGCTGCCCCGCTTCGACCTCGACCTGCTCTTCCGCGCGGTGGACGAGTGGCGGCCGACGCTGTTCCCCGGGGCGCCGCCGATGTACCAGGCGATCCTCGACGCGCCGGCGCTCCACGAGCACGACCTGCGCTCGATCAGCGCCTGCATCTCCGGCGCGATGCGGCTGCCGGTGGAGGTCCAGGAGCGGTTCGAGGCGGTGACCGGGGGGCGGCTCGTCGAGGGCTACGGGCTGACCGAGGCGTCCCCGGTCGCGCTGGCCAACCCGCTGGTCGGCACCAGGAAGACCGGGAGCATCGGGGTGCCGATCCCCGCCACACTGGCCAGGATCGTCGATGCCGAGGACCCGTCCCGCGAGATCGACCCGGCCGGGCGCGGCGAGCTGGCGATCGCCGGTCCGCAGGTGTTCGGCGGCTACTGGGCGGCGGGTAACCCCTCTCCGGAGGCGGGCCGGCTGTTCACCGACGACGGCTACCTGCTCACCGGGGACATCGCGGTGATGGATGCGGACGGCTTCTTCACGATCGTCGACCGCAAGAAAGAGCTGATCATCGCAAGCGGGTTCAACGTCTACCCCAGCGAGGTCGAAGACGTCCTGCTCGCCCACCTCGCGATCGTCGATGCCGCGGCCGTCGGCGTCCCGGATCCCTACCGAGGGGAGACGGTCAAGGCGTTCGTCGTGCCGCGGCCGGGGGCGTCGCTGACCGCCGAGGAAGTCAAGGCGCACTGCGCGGCGTCGCTGACGGCGTACAAGGTCCCGACGATCGTGGAGTTCCGCACCGAGCTCCCGCACTCCACGATCGGGAAGGTGCTGCGCCGCGCCCTGCGCGACGAGGACGCGCGCACGACGTCGGGCGCGGCGCGGTGACGCGGGTCCTCGTCGTCGACAACTACGACAGCTTCGTCTACAACCTCGTGCAGTACCTGAGCCAGCTCGGCGCGCACTGCGACGTGCAACGCAACGACGAGGTGTCACTCGCCGAGGTGGCGGCGTACGACGGGGTGCTGCTCTCCCCCGGGCCCGGCCGCCCGGAGGACGCCGGGGTCTGCGTGCCGCTGGTGTGCGAGCACGCGGGCCGGGTGCCGATCCTCGGCGTCTGCCTCGGGCACCAGGTGATCGGGGTGGCGTACGGCGCGACGGTGCGCCGCGCTCCCGAACTGCTGCACGGCAAGACGTCGCTGGCCCGCCACGACGGGCAGGGGGTGCTCACCGGGCTGCCCGACCCGTTCACCGCGACCCGCTACCACTCCCTGGTCGTCGAGGAACGGTCGCTGCCGGATGAGCTCGCGGTGACCGCGCGAACCCCCGACGGGGTCGTGATGGCGCTGCGGCACCGGTCGCTCCCCGGCGTGGAGGGGGTGCAGTTCCACCCGGAGTCGGTGCTGACCCAGGGTGGCCACCTGCTGCTGGCGAACTGGCTGGCCGGGTGCGGGGACCCGGCGGCGCTGGGTCGCGCGCCGGCGCTGGTCGAGCAGGTGGAGCGGCGCCGGCTCGCGGCGGTGGCGGGCACGGGAGCGGCCCGGGCCGGGTGAGCAGGAGGGCGCCGGTCGTGGGAGCCCTGGGCGGTGGGTCAGCGTGCGGGGGTCGCGGCGGGGGTGCCCGAACCGGTTGCCGGGGGAGGCGCGGCCGCGGGTGACGCGGGCGCGGGCGGGCTGTTCGTCGGGGTCGGCGTGGCGGTCGGGGGTGGCGTGGGCTCTCGGTAGGTGCCCACCGTGATCGTCACGGTCGACCCCGATGCCGCCGCCCCGGTCGGTTGCTGGGCCAGCACTTGGCCGTCCTGGTCACGGTTGGCCGTGTCCCGCGACCGCACGTCGACGGTGAACCCGGCTCGCTCGAGC